>PMBW01000258.1 GCA_003153075.1 Dehalococcoidia bacterium
GTAAAAGTAAATACCGCCAGCCAGCAGCTCCTGACTTATGTTTCGGGGCTCGGCCCGGCGCTGGCGAAAAATGTGATCGCTTACCGCAATGAAAACGGCCCATTCCGCAAACGATCCGAACTGAAGAAAGTCCCGCGGCTCGGCCCGAAGGCGTTTGAGCTGGCGGCCGGCTTCCTGCGCATCGATAACGCGGAAAACCCGCTGGATGCGAGCGCCGTGCACCCGGAAAGCTATCATATCGTTGACCGCATGGCGCGAGATTTGGGCTGCACCGTCGCCGACCTGATACACCGGGACGACCTGCGGCGTCAGATCAATTTGGAACACTATACCGGGGAAGAATACGGCCTACCGACACTCCAGGATATCATGGCAGAACTGGCCAAACCGGGGCGTGATCCCCGTCGGCAGTTCGAGGCAGTAGCTTTCGCTGCGGATGTCAGGACAATCGATAAGCTGACACCGGGAATGAAGATGACCGGTATTGTCACCAATGTTACCAATTTCGGGGCTTTTGTGGATATAGGGGTACACCAGGACGGGCTGGTACACATCAGCGAACTAGCCGATAAATTTGTGAAAAACCCCGCTGACGTCGTCAGCGTTAATCAACGAGTAACGGTACGGGTGTTGACAATTGATCCGGAACGCAAGCGGATCTCGCTTTCGATGAAGACGGAAAACGCCCCTCCAGCCTAAAACAACAGGCTTTACGGCTGCTTGTTGCGCAACGGGGTCAGCAGGTATTCCAATCCGTTCATCTTGATCTCGTAAAGCGCGGACAAAAGTACACCGATCCTGCCCGATGGGAAGCCTTTGCGGTTAAACCATTCCAGATAAGGTACCGGCAGGTCGCATAACACACGCCCCTGGTATTTCCCATAAGGCATGCGCACGGTGACCAGTTCCATCAGCATTTCCGGGCCAATACCGCCGGTGTTTGAATTTTGAGTCATTTAGATTCACAAACCTTTAAAGTAAGATTAGCAGGTAATTGATTTAATAATTATCTCATAACCTTGGGTCAACCGGCTCACTCTCTAAAGCCAAAACCGCGAAAACACATTCATGAACATTTCGAAGCGGTTCCCTTCGGATAAACCGTTCAAACCCTTCAATTCCTAAAACAAATTCTCTAATTGCTAAAGAGCGTTTTGTGTTGAGGCTCCTGGAGCGAAGCCTCTGCAGATTTTCATTTAAGGTATATTCCGGACCGTAAATAATCCTCAGATATTCCCTGCCGCGGCATTTTAAAGCCGGTTGGACTAAACCCTTCTTGCCGTAAGAGACAAAATCAAATGGTTTAATCACCATTCCTTCTGCGCCGGCGTCAGTACTCTCTTCCCACCAAATAGTACCACTCTTGTCGCTGCCGTTCACTGTAAAGTCGATAACTTTATATGGAGTAGCTAATAATAATTTCTCATCCATCCGGCAAATTCCGGCAATTGTCGCCATATGCCATTCATGGTTTTTATCTATATGCAGCTGGTTTTCGGTTGCCAGTATATGAAACGGAGCCAGCTTCAAATCGTCAATCGTATTTACTTTCCAACAGTACCTCCTGTAGGACTCGATATATTGGGATATCAGCCCCTGCCGTATCTGAAACCGGGTGAGCAGGCTGTCAATATCAAATTCATGAGACTGGGTCTCCGGGCTCGTTGTATATCCTTTTTGAAGATCAGACCGATGCTGTGTCTTCTCCATCTGTAAAATAGATTCTTTCAAGGCAATTGTAGCAGCAGTTCCCACCGCAGAATATTGGGTTTTTAATAATTCCTGGGCTTTTGCCGACCAAGGCATCAACTCACAATCAAGACAAACCCAATCAGTCTTGAATTCTTCCCAAAAACCCGACTTGTCCAAAGCAAGACGAATCCTGGCAAGGAAAAGCGTTTCTAATTTTTGATCTTCAAAAAAGCGCCGCCCGGTTCTGGTATAGACTATTCCAAGGCCTTCATCAACAACTCCAAAACGTTTTGCTGCGACTCTTTCGTTCTGGCATATGACTACAACAGCCCGTGATCCCATATGTTTCTTTTCACAAACAACCTTAGCTATGCCTTGTCCGCGAAAATGTGTAAAAGCGTCTTCCGGATACTCCAGATATTCTTCTTTTTGACTGGTTTCACAGGGGGACATTGTCGGGGGCAGATATATTAACCATTTAGGGTTGGCTGCAAACCTGCTCATGACTTCAAGAGCAGCAATAGCATTCTCTTCCCGGATAGTAACACTTGCCCGAAGCCGGGTATTGATAAAGCGCTTTCCCAGTACATCTTCAGCCTCAAGCAAGTCGTCATGTTTCTGTTGTGCGGAGAGTTCGGCTTTTTCAGCATTCTCTTTCTTCATCGGTCGCACCGGTTCAGAGTATACTTTTTTTGCAGGTACAGAAACTAATTCCTTTTCCGGATACCTGAAGGCAGTAAGTTTACCGCCGAAAACACAAACGGTATCAATATTTATCGTTCTATTTAACCATTCCGGTTCAGGTATTGGAGTATGCCCATAAACCACAATGGATTGACCTCTATATTCAGCGGCCCAATTGTACCTTTCCGGCAATCCGAACTCATCCGTTTCTCCGGTCGTNNGACCTTTCCCGACCCCCGTCCCTGCATTTCAGCTTTTAACCCGGCATGAGCAACGACAAGTTTTTTGTCATCCAGTACATAATGGCTGATTAACCCATCTAAAAAGTCAGCAGTCTGTTTCCGAAATGGCCCGCGAACCGATTCAGGCAGTTGTTCTATTTGGGCCAGTGTCTCTGCCAGACCAAAGCTGACCTCGACATCTTTGCCCTTTAATTTTCGCATCAGTTTCATATCATGATTACCGGGAACACATAATGCATGACCGGCATTTACCATGTTATAAACCAGTTTCAATGCATCGTTTATGCGAGGCCCTCTATCAACAATATCTCCTAAAAAGACAGCCATTCGTCCTTGCGGATGGCTATAAACAGGGCCGTCAAAAGGACTATGAGTGGAACTCTCGATTATTGTGTAACCTAACTGGAGCAATAATTCTTCCAGTTCGTCACAACAACCATGAACATCCCCGATAATATCAAAGGGGCCGTGACATTCCGTTTTATCGTTCCAAAGCGCTTCCCGTATTATTGTCACACTATCTACTTCTTCTGCGGTATTCAGGATAAAAATATGGCGGAAACCTTCCTTTTTCAGGTTCCGAATAGAACGTCGCAGCTGGTCAGCATGTTGAAGAATTACCCTGCTGCCAAAATTCCTGTCTATCCGGTCCTTATTTCGGGCGNNCCGATACAGACACTCTCCGGGAGATTAAATACGATCGCAACAGGCAGACATTGATATTCGCGAGCTAACTCCACTAGTGGCTTGCGAGCCTCGCTCTGGACGTTTGTGGCATCTACAACAGTCAATTTCCCGGCTGCTAATCTTTTTGCGGCAATAAAATGCAAGATCTGAAAAGCTTCAGCTGTGACTGCAAGATCATTCTCATCATCCGAGACCAACGCCCGGCAATAATCCGAAGATAAAATCTCAGTTGGTAAAAAGTGCCTTTTTGCAAAAGTAGATTTTCCGGAACCTGAGGCTCCGATAAGCACTACCATTGATAATTTCGGTATTTTTATTTCCACTGTT
>PMBW01000153.1 GCA_003153075.1 Dehalococcoidia bacterium
AGCACGTCTATCTTACCGGCGCGCATTGCTTCCAGGGCAATATCATCGTCCGGAATGATCAGATAATTTACTTTGTCAATGTAGGGCAGCTGATTCTGCGGGTAGCGTTCATCGTGCCCCCAGTAGTTTGTGTTTTTAATCAGTGTCGCCGAACTGCCGGAAACAAAATCCTGCAAAATAAAGGGCCCTGTGCCGATGGCATGATGCCAGTCATTAAGGTCTCCCCATTTCTTGACGGCGTCCGGGTTTTCCAGACATAGCGAAGGGTAAACTTTATGCAACGCCTCCATGATCAACTCAGGATTGGGCGTCTTGAATTTAAAGACCGCGGTATACCTGTCAGCGGCTTTTACGGATATCAGGTCGGGCAGTCCCGGTGCAGGTGGAGAACTCGGTTTGGACACTCCGTTAAAACCGCACAAACGGCTGAAGTGGAATACCACATCATCAGCAGTGAACTCACGTCCGTTCGCCGGGGCAATATTCTGCCAGTGAATCCCCTTCCGCAGGTGAATAACATGGGTGCCCGGTTCCGGAAACTCCCAGCTTTCTGCAAGATTCCCTTTCATGAACTTGGAGGGGTGCCAGTGTGTTTTATAATCAAATACGTCCGGGTTCAATGTCCAGTCATCCGCGACCAGTCTCTCCATCCAGGCGGAGTATAAATTAGCGCGGTTCTCGGTGATATAGGGATCAAAACTGACGATGTTCCGGTTGGCGCGCACGGTCAATTCCCCGCCGTATTGAGGTTTGCCAAGTTTATCCCACCACATACCTGCTTTCTTTGCCATACTACCTACCTTAAAATAAGAATTCGGATTTCGGTGATAAATTATTTAACCTATCGCGGATTTGTGGTCAGTGCTTTAACGCATAGTCCTGAAGCTAAAACAAATTATTGGAAAGAAATTTCGTATCTGTAACGGGCAACGGCGCAGATTTAAGGATCGCCTGCGCCAAAATTACTTTTGGCGCAGGCGATTTATCATATTGATTTAACGGTATTGATCTTTCACTTTCTGGTCGACCCAGAAACGGGCGGTATAGAAACCCATAAATAACGGGCCGGAGGATCCGCCGGAGATCGAGAAGTTTTGCGCATTATAACCCTTAAGCCACGGCTGATAAAGCGCAAAGAGGTTCGCGTAGACTAAGGACACTTCAAAATGCTGCTGCGCGAAATAAACGTTGAGATCTTTCAAATATTGCTTGATTTGAGCCTGGTCATTGGAGGCCATAGCCTTGGTATAGAAACCGTCAACGGTAGGATCGCTCACCATGGTATAGTTGGCAACGTATCCGGTAGAGTAGCGGAGGAATTGCCGTAACGGCTCATAAGACATACCGATCTGGCCGGAGGAGCGGTAGGCCAGCGCATCGTGTTTCTTTTGCGTCCGCACATAAGATGTCCAGGAAGCGGAATCCATAGTCTTGATTTCCATGTCGATACCAACCGCCATGAAGTAGGACTTTACGATCTGCAGTAAATCCAGATCGCCGGAAGCATCGGCAATGACGTTAGTCTTGAAACCATTGGGGAAACCCGCATCTGCTAAAAGTTTTTTAGCTGCCGCCGGATCATACTTATACGAGTCTTTTACAGCTTGCGGCCACTGGTCATAAGGTATTGCCCACCCGGTTTCGTACATCGAGGTTAATGAGGACGGGACGGACGGGGAAGTGCCGCCGTAGTATGACGTCGCAATGGTCTGTAAGTCTATTGCCTGCTGCATTGCCTGCCGTACCCTCATGTCGTTATAGGGTTTCAGATCGTCTCTGGGGTCGATCGTCATGCAGGAATAGGGGACCAGTGCCTGTAATATTTCAGGATTAGTTTTTTGCACTGCCTGAGCATTTGACTTGGAGATATTATCAATAGCATCGATCTTGCCCGTCCGCAGCGCAGCCAACTGTGTGGCGCTGTCAGCGATGATAAGGAACCGGAGAGAATCCACATAAGGAAGCTGATTCTGCGGATAGCGCTCGTCAAAGGCAAAATAATTAGGATTCCGGGTAAGGGTTACCGAGCTGCCCAGGATGAAATCTTTCATAATAAACGGTCCGGTGCCCATGGCATGATGCCAATCCTGTAAATCTCCCCATTTGTCGACCGCTTCCTTGGCTTCGATACAATTTTCGTTGCCCGCGGCCTGCCAGCTTTCGGCGATATACTCCGGGTTGCTCGAAGTCCAAACCATGGTGACTGTATATTTATCGTTAGCGGTGATGGATTTCACAGATGTTTGTAACGGAGTGCCGGTCAGGAACGGACTGCCTTTCATGCCGCTGCCTAAACCGTACAGTCTCTGGTAATGATAAACCACATCGGCGGAGGTAAACTCACGTCCGTTTACCGGGTCGATGTTCTGGAAGCGGATACCCTGGCGCAGGTGAAAAACCAGGGTAACGGGATCGGTTAATTCCCAGCTTTTCGCCAGTTGGCCGCCAACGTATTCCGGCGGACGCCAGGCAATATTATACGAAAATACTGCCGGGTCTATCGTCCAGTTATCAGCCCCCAGTTTATCCATGAATGCGCTTTCCATGGATGCGCCGCCCATGCTGCCCCACGGATCAAGATTGACGAAATCAAAGGCGCTGGCAAATACCAGAGTGCCGCCGTAGGAGGGCTTCCCAAGCTTGTCCCACCAGTTGCCCGTCGTTGCGGTAGCCGAAGTGGTGGTGACCTTTGTCGTGGTCGTAGCAGCGGTCGAGACGACCGGAGTTGTTTTGGTAGTAGTAGTGGTTGTTGTTGCTGTGGTTGCGGTGGTAGTCGTTGATGTTCCGCAAGATGCTAAAACCAGGGATGACACAATGAGAAAGGTTAGTAATATCCAGAAAGCTCCTCGTTTCATTTAAACCTCCTTATTTTTTTTGGAAAACCTCTGGAGAATGGTAATGCCGGTAAACCTTTGCCTTGAATTTGTTGTCCTCTCGCTTTATTCTATTACCTCCAGCTCTATCATATTCGTTAGCGAACACCATAAAATTATGTTGCAGTATATCATCAAGTTTCGAGCTTTGTCAATATTGCTTAATGTTATCGTAACTTAATTGCGCACAAAGTGCAGGGTAAAAGTAAAACCGCGTTGTCCGTTTATATATTTAATGTCCTGAATAACCTTCACTAATTACTATTAAGTCATGGTAAAATAGCATAAACGCCAAAATTCCGGCGGTTTGTTATAGCGGCATTTTCCGGGGAAAACGAATTTGTTATTTGAACTCAGAGTCAGAAATCTCGGCATCATCGAAGACATCACCTGGCAGCTCAGTGACGGTTTAAATGTCATTACCGGCGAAACCGGCGCAGGGAAGTCCCTGCTGATAGACGCTCTGGAACTGCTGTTGTCAGGCAAAGTAGATGAGCAAGCGATAAGACATGGCGCCAATGAAGCGCACATTGAGGGTGTTTTTAAACTGGGGCAAGATCAATACTTCCGTTTTCTGAGGGACTTGCTCTCACAAAAAGGGCTGGAAGAAGACGGCGATACGATGGTGATCAGCTGCCAGTTGCGGCGCAAAGGAACCGGCACCATCCGTATTAACGGCCGCGTGATTACCCGCTCGCTGCTGCATCAGATAGGCAGGCTGCTGGTAGATGTCAACGGCCAGAACGAGCATTTTTCGCTGCTCGATAGCAAAACCCACCTCGATTTTCTGGACGCCTACGCGCATACCTTGGATCTCCGGAATGAATTTACTGCCGCCGCTGTGGAACTGCAAAAGAAAAAACAGGAACTGGCTAACCTGGAGAAAAATGAACAGGATAGAATTAAACGTGAAGAATACCTGCGGTTCCAATTGACCGAGATCCTCCAGGCAAAATTGCGGGACGGCGAAGAGGAAGAACTGGAGAACAGACTGAAAGTGCTTTCCTCCATCGAAACCCTGAAGAATTATTCCTATGAAGTCTATCAGGCGCTGCAGGAGGATGACGGGGGATTGAATTCGACGCCGGTCGTGGATAAACTGAGCGCCGTTTGCCGGACACTGAAAAAGCTGGTGGAACTGGACCCGGCATTGAAAGAGCAACTAAAATACGTCGAGGATACAATATCCGGTTTGACGGAAGCGGCGAGGGATATCCAGTCGTATAGCGAAGGTCTGAATTCCGACCCGGAAGCGCTGGAGGCGATCGATTCCCGCCTGGAACTGCTCCGTCATTTAAAAAGGAAGTACGGTAAAAGTATCGCTGAGGTGCTCGCCTACCAGACAACAATAGAGGGAGAACTGGACGGATTGTCGCACAACAGTGAAAGGATCGCGCAGCTGGGGACAGAGATCGGGCTGCTCCGGCAGGCTGCCGGACAAAAGGCCTACCGGCTGTCACAGGAACGCGGGAAAGCGGCGGCGCTGCTGGCAAAAGATGTGAAAAAAGAACTGGTTGATCTAAATATGCCGCAGGTAGAATTTAGCACGGCAATCAATCAACACCCTGATCAAGCGGGCATCCCCTTCCCGGACGGTAATAATTACTCTTATAATGAGCTCGGCGCCGATACTGTGGAATTCATGGCCGCTACGAATCCCGGCGAACCGGTGAAACCGCTGGTCAGAATAGCTTCCACCGGGGAACTTTCCCGTTTTACGCTGGCATTAAAAAGCGCGCTGTCCGAAGCCGATAACATCCCGGTGCTGATCTTTGATGAAATCGATATCGGGGTGGGCGGCAGGAGCGGAGAAGTGCTGGGCAAGAAACTATGGCGGCTGGGGCAGCGCCACCAGGTGATCTGCGTGACCCATCTGCCGCAAATTGCGTCATTCGCGGATGCTCATTTCGGCGTGCATAAAAAAGTGACCGGCGAGCGGACATTAAGCATACTGCAGAACCTGGAAGGCGAAGCGCGCCTGAAAGAATTGACATTGATGCTGGCCGGACCTGATTACAGTAAGGTGTCCGAGCGTAACGCGAAAGAGCTTGTTCAGAAGACGGAAGCCTGGAAAAAGGCTCAAAAAAAGAATCAGTGAGTTGAAATGTCCTCTCCCGCATCACGGGGAGATACAGCGGTATATAACAACCTATTTCACCGTCGGATACCCTTCCTGCATCCATTCTGTGATCCCGCCGGCCATGTTTTGCGTCCTGGTGAAACCCAAATCGATCATGATCTGCACGGACGCCGCGCCGCGGATACCGGTGCGGCAATAAACTAGATATTGCTTATTTTTATCCAGTTTGCCGATATTCACGTTGAAATCAGCGGCATAGTAATCGATATCGATCGCCCCGGCGATATGACCGCCATTGAACTCATCCGGCGTCCGCACGTCGAGCAGCACAAAACCGGAATTGTTTTTGTTTGCCTGGATTAATTTGTC
>PMBW01000287.1 GCA_003153075.1 Dehalococcoidia bacterium
GTGACCGCCTGATATGGTTTACCTTTGGCGGCATTGGCGACATCATCGATTACCCGCTCGATGTGCGGTTTGGTAATATCGATACTCGCCAGTCCGTCGATGAAGCTCAGCATCGGTATGGGACCGATTTCCGGTGTAAGCGCCCGCAATTCCGTGTAGATAGGGCCGCTGTTCCAGCCGAAGTTAACGCTGCGGTCGATGACGCCGACGGCTTTTTTACCTTTGATGGCTTTGATTAATTTCTCCTGCGGGAAAGGACGGAACATACGCAGTTTGATTAAACCGACTTTTACGCCTGCGGCTCTCTTGGCATCAACCACTGTGCGCGAGGTGCCAACGGCGCTGCCGGATGTCAGGATGACAAAATCCGCGTCTTCAGTACGGTATTCCTCGATCTGCCCGCCGTAGCTGCGACCGAAGAAATCGCCGTAATCTTTATCGATCTGATCAAACTTGTTTTTAGCCCGGTCCATTGCCGCGCAGTGCTTGTAGCGTAATTCCATAAACTCCGTCATCAGGCCGTGCGAACCGGCGCCGATTGGCCGGGTCGGGTCCATGATCGTCCTTTTCGGTTGGGTCTTTAATACCGCTAGAAACTGGTCGACATCCTCTTTGGCCGGGATGCGGACACCTTCAGCCAGATAGGAGATATAGAAACCGTCGTAATTTACCATCACCGGCAGTTGGATATCGTAATCTTCCGCCAGGCGGAAGGCCATGATGATCGTATCCAGGATTTCCTGGCTATTTTCCACAATTACCTGGATCCAGCCGGCGTCCCTGGTCTGGATCATGTCCTGCTGTCCCGAAGAAACTGCAAGGATACCGGGGGTCTCCCGGTTGACATTGGCCATCACCACCGGCGCGCGGAATCCGGCGGCCTGCAGGACGGCGTCATACATATAAACCAGTCCCCACGAGGAAGTGGCGGTAAATGCGCGTCCTCCGGCCAGCGTCGCAGCCGCGACAGCGTTCATAGCCGAATTTTCGCCTTCTACCTCGATCATTTCCGCTTCCAGCACGCCGTCGGCATGGAACTTGGAAAGCTGTTCCACAACCTCGGTCTGGGGGGTAATGGGGTAGGAGGCCACTACATCCGGACGGCAGAGCATCGCCCCGTAAGCGGCGGCGCTGTTACCGGTAATTACTTTTAGTTCACCCTTTTTTGCCGTCATTCTCGAAGTCTCCTTCCGGCATCATTGTGATTGCGCCGCGTAGGCATTCTTTCGCGCAGACACCACAACCCTTGCAAAAATTCAAATCCGGTTCAAAATGGTCGGGTTTTATTGCCATACATTGCGGGGGGCAGTAAATAGCGCAGAGCCCGCAATAAGTGCATTTCTCTATATTTACCACCGGCCGTTTGGTGCGCCAGGTGCCGGTATCCAGGCAGAGCAGCAACTGGTCTGCATCCGACCATGCGGCTTCGTATTTGGAGCTGAATTTCTTTATTGCCATTTAATCACCTTCACCTCGTTGTAGCCTCTTTCCACGCAGCGCAGGTTTTTCCGCAGGATTTCGCCGCCGAAATATTCGCCGACGCTAGCCATGACGGATTTTAATCCTACCCAGCCGGTGACGGCGGCAAAGGCGCCGAGCAGGCACGTATTCGGGACATCCCGACCGACTTCCTCGACCGCAATCTGCGTGGCATTAACCACGCCTGCCAGCTTCAGGTTCTCGTTGGGCTGTTTATCAAATACTTTGGAGCTGTTCAGAATCAGGGTGCCGTTCGGATTGAGACCGGTAAAAAGGGTCGGCAGTTTTAGCAAGCCGGGGTCGATGACCACAAGACAATCCGGATTGTAGATCTGTGTCTTTTCCATGATCTGTTTATCATCGAACCGGGTAAAAGCTACCACCGGCGCGCCGCGTCGCTCAAAGCCGTACATCGGGAAGCTGGCGACACACTTGCCTTCAGCGACCAGCGCAATGGCCAGCATCCTGGCCGCCAGCACCGCGCCCTGCCCTCCCCGCCCGTGAAATCTAATTTCTTTCATCGCATGGACCTCGTTATTCAGTGATAATTCAGGACAGTGAACAGATTTATTCTCTGCCCAGGACGTATTTCTTTTCCAGTTCAGTATAAAGATCAATACCTCTCAATGTATTGAGATAACTCCAGTAAGGTCCGCCCGGGGCGGGATAACCCTCGAGTGTCCCATTGGTATAAAGTCCTTTGTACAACTCAATGACGTATTTGGCGACGGCGCTGTTCGGCGGTCCGGGCACCCACATTTTGGCGCCGATTTCCTCGTAATCTTTGGCGGAAAAATCATGCGGCCCCATCGCCCAGATCTTGACTTCCGGCGCGCCGATCTTCTTGAAAAGCTCCTGTAAAGTTTCCTTGTTGCGGACTTTGAATTTGGAAGTCGGGGGAATGGCGTGCGGCAGAACAACATCTACCCCCAGTTTCAAACAGGCTTTAGCCCTGACTACCAATTCGTCATCGCCCAATGTTGCCGCGGCATCGATTCTGGCGATAATAATAAAATCCTTATCTTCTTTATCCCGGGCTTCCAGTACCGCGCCGATCTTGCCGTAGAATTCTTCTCTCGGCAGCACTTCCTGAACCGCCAGGAAAGGACATTTAGTGGGGTGTTTCTGGTCGTCGAGGAACATACCCGCCGCGCCGGCCCGGATTAAATCGGTGGTAGTGCGGTACGCCGCTAAAGCGCCGCCATAACCGTCGTCCGCATCGACGATCAACGGAATTTTGACGGAGTTAGCCATATACCTGGCGCAGTTTACTATTTCGGAGGCGGTGGCGACGCCGACATCAGGCATTCCCAGTTGGGAGTCGCGGACACCCGCTCCGCTCTGGAAAACGGCCTTAAAGCCAACCAGTTCGGCACATCTGGCCGTAATACAATCATAAGCGCCCGGCACTAACAACAGCCCCGGCTCATTCAGCAGGTTGCGCAGCACGGTTGATTTTTTCATATCATTTCCTCTTTAATTTATTTCTTAACCTTTCCCGAGGCGACCATTTTATCGGCGTATTGATCCATGCCGCCGACTTCGAGGATTTCCTGCAGGAAATCAGGATACGGGGTGAATTTCAGCGACTTGCCGGAGGTAAGGTTCTTAATGGTCCCGGCGCGCAGGTCAACTTCCAGCTCATCGCCCGCTTTTGTAAATTGATTAATACCTTTTAGTTCAATAATCGGTAAACCAATGGCGATGGAATTACGGAAGAAGTTGCGGTCGAAAGATTCGGCAATGACGCAGGCAATACCACACTGTTTGATTGCCATGTTGGCCTGGAAATGGTCGTGCCCGCAGCCCATATTGGTGCCGGCGACCATGATATCGCCTTGCTTGACTTTCTTGGCGAACTCCGGGTCAACATTGGACATGCACCAGTTACCGACGTCTTCCAGTTTGATCAATCCGGCGTCGAATTTCCGGAACGGAACAATTTCATAATCGACATCCAGGTTATCACCGAAAACCCAGACTTTGCCTTTAAACTTTAAAGCCATTTTTCGCTACTCCCTATAAATATTTACGCGGGTCGGTTATTTTACCTTCGATCGCGGAGGCCGCGACAGTGGCGGGGCTGCCCAGGTAAACCTGCGCGCTCTCGTCACCCATACGTCCCGGTAAGTTGGTCGTACTGGAGGTGATGCAGACCTCGTTTTTAGCTAAGGGTGTGTAGAATCCGGGGCACATACCGCAGCCCGGAGCGCAAATAAAGCAGCCGGCATCAAGCAGCGTAGAGATCACTCCTTCTTTGTCGACGCGGGACATCGAATCCGAAGAACCGGGGGTGATATTGAAGAGGACTTTGGGATGAACCTTGTGTCCTTTCAGGATCCGGGCGGCCATCCGCAAATCTTCATCACGGCCACTGGCGCAGGAGCCGAGAAAGGCGTTAGTTACTTTTGTTCCCTCGACGTCTTTGATATTGTGTACTGTATGTCTATCCGGTGGAACGACTACCTGCGGCTCGATCTTGGAGCCGTCATATTGGTAGGTTTTAACATATTTAGCATCTTTGTCGCTGTATTGCGGTTCAAACTTTACATTAGTACGAGCTTTGAAAAAGTCGATAATTTCCTGGTTGGGGTTGACGATTCCGGTTTTGGCGCCGGTGAACATTGCCAGGCAGCACATCGACTGCCGGCCGTCCATGCTCATGCTGTCCATGACAGGGCCGGTGAATTCCATCACCTGGTAAATGGCGCCGTTAGGGCCGATTTGACCCAGGATATATTCGTAGACATCGCGTCCCATGACGCCGTCCTGTAATTTTCCGGTGATATTGAATTTGATGCTTTCAGGTACGCGGAACCATGTCCAGCCGGTGCGCAGAAAAGCGGGCGCCGAAGCGGACATGCAGCTGCCGAAACAGCCGACACCGCCGACAGTAATGGCGTGGCCGTCGGTCATGGCCGAGAAGTAAACGCTACCGGGCAGCGCCAATGCTTTCTCAACGGCGAGATGGTGGCAATTGCCGATGCGGCCCAATTCCAGGATATTTTCTTCGGCGACGCCCAGCTCTTTCAACCAGTCGCTATTACGGCGGTGATTTTCACGGTTGGTAGTGGCAGAGCCGACGCGTGTGTAGGAACCGCAGTGTTCCGGCGCGAAGATGATTTTGCTGGGGTCGAACAGTGTCCAGTCCTGCTTCTTCCATTTTCCGAAACGTTCCGACATATCGGTCCCCGTCAAAATAAACGGGTGATCGATCCTGGACGCGGAAAACTGGACATATTCGCCGGGAGAGACTTCAGATTTCCCCACGGCTTTGGCTAAGATCTTTTCAATAATGGTTTTTCCCAATTCCCGTACCTCCAAATTTGATTCTTAGAAACAACACATTATGAGAAAGTTGATCAAACTAATACTCATACATTGATTATACACGAACAACTTCAGCCTGCGAGGGCAAGAAGAAATCAGGTCAAATGTTTTCACTTTTACAGATTTATGTTTTTCGGTTATTTTCGATGTTATTTTTATTCAAAAACCGGAGTTATATATTCGCTAGCGAATATAAATTCAAAATGGAGTATAACATCAGGCTCTGGCTTTGTCAAATATTTTAGCCTGCCTGCGGCCATAAATCCACCGCCACATCATCCAGTCCGAGCGAAAGCAATTTTGCCTTGCCCGGTTTGGTGGTGAAGCGGTCCCAATCCAGGGAACCCATTCCCCAGTAGGCCTGTGCCTCGATGTCAGCAGTTACCCCGGCCAGCGGCCCGGCAGTTTGCGGCGGGTTGCCGATCAGTCTGGGATTCACCGGCCACTTCAGTTCGCAGATCCCTTCGCGCAGATTGAACACGTGCCGCATATTGACGACGCGTTCGCCGGTCTTCTGCATCTCGGCCCAGCTGTAATCCCAGCCGGTGACCGCCTTGAAAATCCCGCACAATAATTCCTCGTTTTCCGGCCAGCGTCCGAAGTGGCACAAACCGGTCACATTAAGGAAATGGGTATCAACAAAACTGTGCGGCCCGAAGAGGGTGGTATGGCGTCCCGGTGTAGCGTCCATTAAATACCTGGCTGCCGGGCTGGCCAGCCTTCCAACGCCCAGCACTTTCGGGTCGTGCATAGCGACTTCCTGTCCCCCGATGTGGATTGCGAATTGCTCGGAGCCTTTGCCGAT
>PMBW01000185.1 GCA_003153075.1 Dehalococcoidia bacterium
ACAAAGCGCAGCGTGACGACATCACCATTAACCCTGACGTGCTGGAATACATCGCGCTGCAAGTTAAAGAAAACATCCGGGCGCTGGAAGGTTCGTTGAACCGGGTAGTAGCCTATTCCAAGTTATTGAATACCGCCGTGACGCCGGAGATTGCATCCCGCGCCCTGTGCGATATTGCCAGTAAAGAGCCCCAATTAGCGCCGATCACGCCCCATCTGATCACGGAAACGGTCGCCGGAACCTTCCAGTTAACCCTGACCGACCTGCGCGGGAGAAGACGCGACGAAGCGGTGGTGCTGGCCCGCCAGATGTGCATGTATTTAATGCGCCAGGAAACCGAATGCTCGTTATCTGAAATCGGCCGTGAATTAGGCGACCGCAGTCCTGCCACCATCAGCTATGCATATGAAAAGATGTCCAATGCTATCAACAACGACCCGCACCTGAAACGCCAGGTCTTCAATATCCAGCAGAAACTCTATTCCACGCGCAACCAGACTAATTAATAGTTCCGCAAAGTCTTCATCAGCCAACCTGATTTTTTTAATAACTCCCGTTTCCTTTTGATAACTTTTCCCGGGTTGATACTGTAAAACAGGCCATATTTATTTTTCCCATCCGGATTAACGCCTGTTACGCTGAGTAAAATCATATTATTATCATTGTTCCATCCAACCTTCTAAAGAAATAATTAGTGAATCAGGGTACGATAACATTCTTCAGTCAATGGATTAGAATCTAATTGAACCGGGAGAAAAGCGAATCAGAAATGAAAGGAACGGACTATTTTTTAACAAGCAAGTATTTACCGGAACATAAATTTAAGCTACCTTACTAAAATNNCCGTAAGGTCGTGGGAAATTTATTAATAAAATATGCCAAAATAAAGAAGAATTATCTGAAAAACGGAATTGGATAGAGGAGGCAGTAGAATGAAAATAAAAACCGGAAGGAGAACGCATAGTCAGCGGTGGCTGGTTGCGCTGATTACCAGTGCGGTGTTGGGAATCGCACTGATACTGATAACCCGAGAATTTTTTATCCAGAATATCATATCGCTTAGTGTAAACCAGCAAAAATATATTTATTCTGCCGAAGCAGCTTTGCTGGGGGTGATGTTAACTGAAATGCTGGCACGCACCGTCTCCCACAATACGCACGAACATGAACGACAATTTTTCGGCCCGCGTTTCCGGATAATGGTCCGCATTGTCGGTTACCTGACTGCAATCGTTTCAGTTATTTCGATCCTGGCTTCGAATCCAACACTGGGAATCAGCGCCGGCGCAATCGCTGGAATTGTGATAGCGTTCGCCACGCAAAATCTGATCGGTAATATGCTCGCTGCCGTGTTAATTATTAACACCAGGATGGTGCAAATCGGAGAAGAGATCACGGTAACCGGCGTCAAGGGAAAAGTAGCGGACATCAACTTATCCCACACTATTGTCCATGTAGAAGACGATGTTGTTTTTATTCCCAATACGGTGATGGTATCCAACGCTGTACGGAGGAAAAAGAGAAAGGATGTCGGTGTCTGGAGCGAGTGACGCACGGTCAATTTGACACAGTAGAACAGGCGTCCCCATCAGGAGGAGCGGGTTCTATTATCCACCACATCAGCATTCGAACCGTTCAATTATGGTAGAATACGGCTGGAGGAATGGCCTCGTTAAAATAAGTGTATACAGCTGGAACTTAACTAGGAAAAAGTAAAATACAGAGTGTACCCAAGGCTTGTTATAATGCGCCATAACATCGATGTTTGATATAACTGAAATAAAAGTGAAAGCCGGGCGGGGTGGGGACGGAGCAATTACCTTCCGCCGTGAGAAGTTTGTGCCGTTTGGCGGTCCCGACGGCGGGGATGGGGGAAAAGGCGGGGATATCGTCTTCCAGGCCGACCCCGCGGTGATGAACCTGTGGGGATTCAAAAAGAAACAGCTCTACAAGGGTGATAACGGCGGTGCCGGGGCTGCGCAGAAGAAGCACGGCAGAAACGGCGACCCGCTGATCCTCAAGGTACCGGAAGGAACAGTCGTTTACGAAAAAAGCCAGGACGGACTGGATAGTTTGCTGGGTGATCTGGAAAATGAAGGTGACCAGGTGATAGTGGCGCACGGCGGCAGAGGCGGGTTGGGGAATGTGCATTTTGCCTCTTCGACCAATCAGACGCCGAGGCTGGCGCAATCCGGCGAAATGGGAGAAGAGAAGGTCATCGCGCTGGAATTGAAATTAATTGCCGATGTCGGCATTATCGGTTATCCCAATGTGGGGAAATCCTCACTGCTGGCGCTGGCAACGGCTGCCAAACCGCAGATCGCCGATTATCCTTTCACTACCCGCGAGCCGATTGTCGGGGTGGTGGGGGTTGAGTTTGAGAGCTTTGTGCTGGCGGAAATTCCCGGGTTGATCGACGGCGCCCACCTGGGACGCGGGCTGGGACATGATTTTCTGCGGCACAGCATGCGCACCCGGATACTGATCCATCTGGTCGACGGCACCGCGGAGTCGCCGCTGGACAATATGATCAATGTCAACAATGAATTGGCCCTGTTCGATACTCAACTGGCCAGAAAACCGCAAATCGTGGTAATTAATAAAATCGACCTGCCGGAAGTGCAGGAAAAAAAGAATGCGATAAAAAAGGCTTTTCGTGAAGCCGGGATCGATGTTCATTTTATTTCCGCCGCGACCGGTGAAGGTATTCCCGGATTGATGAAAACGATCAACACCCTGTTAAAGGAAAGTAAAGCCCAGACGCCGGAACCCGCGCCCCGGATTTTCCGTCCTTTACCCCGTCACAAACAGGTCTCGATCAGCCGCGAAGGCGATGCCTTTGTGATCAGCGAACCGGAGTTGGAACGGATCGTCTCCCGGGTGGACATGTCCGATCCCACGATCCAGGGGCAGATCCTCGGGCAGATGACCCGGTTACACGTCGATAAAGCCCTGGAGAAAGCCGGTATCAAGCGCGGCGATCTTATCCGCTGCGGTAATTCGGAATGGGAATGGTAACCGATGAAAACCGGTATCCTGGGCGGCACATTTGACCCTGTCCATAACGGCCATCTGGCAATCGCCGAAGAAGCGCGGGCTTACCTTAATCTGAACGAAGTGATTTTTCTGCCGGCCGGTCAGCCCTGGATGAAAGCCGACAGGTCTATTTCGCCGGCGCGCCACCGTGTGGCAATGCTCAGACTAGCGCTGCAGGCGAAACCCTGGTTTAAACTCTCTACGATGGAAGTAGAGTATGAAGGACCGTCTTATTCGGTCGATACCATTGCCCGGTTAAAAGCAACCTCTTGTGCGGCATCCGATATATATTTCATCGTCGGGTGGGACAACCTCAACAAACTACCGATCTGGAAAGAACCCGGCAGACTGCTAGAATTGTGTTTCCTGGCGGCAGTCCCCCGGCCCGGTTATGACCGTCCGGACATGAAAAAGCTGGAAGCGCAGCTGCCCGGCATCTCCAGGAAAGTGATCCTGATGGACAAGCCGCGCATAGACATCAGCGCTACGGATATCCGCAATAAGGTGGCCCAGAATTTGCCCATCGGTCATCTCGTGCCGGAAGCAGTGGAAAAATACATCAAAGAAAATGCCTTGTACCGGAAGAAGTGGGATAACTAAAATCCGAATATCGAAATCCAAAATTCGAATATGCCAGGAATGGGTTTGCTGAACAATTGTACACCCTCTCTTGCCCTCTCCTTCGTTGGGGCGTACATTTTAACTGCGGAACCATATCCCTTTCAACTGCGGTCGAAAGGGACCTCCAAATTTCTTCTAAGTCAGAAAGTCTACGGAAGTATTTCGTTGAAGACTCAAAGGGGAATTACTCTAGGGAAAGGTTTTCTTGTCCTCATAGAGTCCTCGCCACCTTGAAATTGATGCTTCGTCGCTGTGGCTCTTTGCAAAGATATGATTAAGCTGTGAAATCTAGTTATTCAGCAGCGACTTGATTTCCCGCTCGGTCAATTCTCGGGTCTGGCTTTCTTTTAAAGCGCCCAGCAATAAGCTCCCCATCCGGATCCTCTTCAATGCTAACACCCGGTATCCGAGGTGGGCGAACATCCGCCTGATCTGCCGTTTTTTACCCTCGTGGATGGTCAGGCTGTAATTGAACGGTGCGGCGCGGACTTCCTTGATCGTTGCTGCCGCGGTCATGCCGTCCTCAAGCCGGACACCATGTTCGAGGTTTTGTTTTTCACGCGGCATCAGTATCCCGTCGATCTGCACCAGGTATTCTTTTTCATGTTCAAATTTGGGATGGGTCAACCGGTAGGTCAGTGCGCCGTCGTTGGTTAAGATCAGCAATCCGGTGCTGTCCAGGTCTAATCTTCCAACCGGGTAAAGACGCAGCCGTTTATACTGTTCGGGGAGGATATCCAGGACCGTCCGTCTGCCCCTTTCGTCACTGGTGGTGCAGAGCAAACCATCAGGTTTGTTTAACATCAGATAGACCACCTGCTCCGCTTGCAGGTTAACCGGGCGCCCCTCGAAGAGGATGCGGTCGGTTCCAGTATTTACCGGCAGGCGGAAATTTTCGGCGGCGGCGCCGTTGACGGTGACTTTGCCGTTTTTAATGGCCTCGGTCATTTTCCGGCGGCTGCCCAGGCCGGCTTCGGTCAGGACTTTCAGTAAAGTTGTTTCTGTCATTTTTATTTTCTTTCCTTACTATTGTTAAGTATAAAGGTTGCAGATGGTAAAGACCAGCAGATCGGTAATAACCAAAAAACAATAATCAATAGTTAAATAATTCAAAATACCAAGCACGAAATACTAAATAAAATCTAAATTCAAAATGCAAATTATTTATCTCTACCTCAAACGAAGACCTGGATCCGGCAGTCAAGGCAGGTTTTTTTTTGTAAAAAGTGGTAATATATACAACAATTGACAACCAGTTTAGAGACTAGCATAATAGAGAGAAGTATGTAATATAGGCGAATCCGGGGTTCTTTACGGCCCTTGTTTTGCCTTATAAATCTAGGAAAAGGAGTGTAAATGAACGGTCTACTCAATCTCGGTCACCATGGGCTCAATGGGTTTGAGCAAATTGCTGTTGTCCTGGTCCTTGTCGTAGCCTTCATTGCCCTGGCGTATGCGTGGATATTACGCGGCATCGTGATGAAGAAAGACAAAGGCACCCCCAAGATGCAGGAGGTTTGGAACGCCATCCGCGTCGGGGCGGACAGCTACCTGGCTCGTCAGCTGAAATCAATTCTGCCGACAATTGTCGTGCTGACGGTGGCTCTTTTCTTCAGTGTTTTCGTAGTCAAGCCAAGTGAACAGGCATCGCTGGAATTTCCGAATAACACGGTCTGGATTATCGCAATCGGCCGCAGCATTGCCTTCATTGTCGGCGCCACCTTCTCCCTGCTCGTCGGCCAGCTCGGTATGCGTATGGCCATCCAGGCTAATGTCCGTGCCAGTTCCGCGGCCAGACGCAGCCTGAATGAATCGCTCTCCATTGCTTACTATGCCGGTACCGTTACCGGTATGCTCACCGATGGTTTGGGCTTACTCGGCGGCACAGTCATCTTCATTATCTTCGGTAAAGCCTCCCCGGATGCGCTGCTCGGCTTCGGCCTGGGCGGCACCTTGATCGCCCTCTTCATGCGCGTGGGCGGTGGTATCTTCACGAAAGCCGCTGATGTCGGCGCCGACCTGGTTGGTAAGGTTGAAAAAGACATACCTGAAGACGACCCGCGTAATGCCGCAGTTATTGCCGACCTGGTCGGTGATAATGTCGGTGACTGCGCCGGTATGGCCGCAGATATTTTCGAAAGTTACGAGGTTACCATTGTATCCTCGATGTTGCTTGGTATTACCCTGGTATTAGTAACCGGTAACCTTTATTGGATCGTATATCCCCTGATTATCCGCGGTATCGGTGTTCTCAGTTCCATTTTAGGCACATTTACCGTGCCGATCTGGCAGAAGTTCCCCATCGGCTTCTTACGGGCGCATGATGCAGAAGAAGCGATGTTCCGTTCTTACGAAGTCTCCAGTGTCAATACAATTGTCTTCTCCTTCCTCGTCGCTATTTTATACGCCAAAGACTGGAGATTGGCGATGCTGACCACCATTGGTGTTGCATTGGCGATCGTCTTCAACCCGCTGACGTCGCTATTCACCTCTACCAGGAAGAATTCTGTTAAGAGTATTGTCAAAGCTACCGATACCGGACCTGCAACCACGATCCTGACCGGTTTATCGGTCGGTATGGAATCCAGTGTCTG
>PMBW01000307.1 GCA_003153075.1 Dehalococcoidia bacterium
TCTGAAGTTGTTGAAAAATTCCTTCCCCTCTGCGATTATCTGTGTCTGGTTGGTATCCTTCCAGAGAAATCAATGGAATTAAATTTCTTTGGTTCTTGAATTTCAAAGCCATTTCCTCGGTAATCAGCAGACCATTCGTGAACATAAGAAATAATGCATCAGGATAATCCTTTGTAATTTTAACGATTTCTTCGCGTACCAATGGCTCACCTCCAGCCAGTATAAAAAAGGAGATTCCTAAATCAATAGCTTGTCCGATGATATGATTGAGTTCGTGTTCGCTCATTTCGGGTTTAGAGATGTCCCTTAGTGCCTCGTGATAACATCCCTGACAATGCAAATTGCAGCGGTTGGTAATACTAAAAATCAAGATCAGGGGAACGTGTATTCCTTGCTTTCTCCAGAATGTCCGCTTGCGTGCTGCCTGCTGCTGGTCTCTGACTATCTGTAAAAAATAAAGTAACTGAACTGGGTTTCTAAGGCTAACCTTCACTGCTTCTTTAAAGAATATTCTGATGGCCTTATTCAGTGGATTGATATATTTATATTTATTATTATTTGCTTTAAAAGCCGTTTTATTACCATGGGATTGGGAGGCTAATTCATTTTTCACGTTTTCCCCTGATTTAATCTGGGCTCGAAATCGAATAATTTGGCTTAAATGGTTAACTTGTTGTATGTAATAGAATAAAATAGAGGATTGATGTTCTGCAGATCTTGTCTATTAATACTTCGAAGCCCCGATCTCTTCCATTTTCCCGGTAACGATAAAGACCACCCGTTCGCAGATATTAGTGACCCGATCAGCAGCCCGTTCCAGATTGTGGGCAGTCCACATCAGACGGGTAGCACGTGTAATCGTTTTCGGGTCTTCGGCCATGATCGTTAATAATTCCCTGAATACCTGATCATAAAGATTATCCACTAGGTCATCTTCATTTACTATTTTCTTGGCTGCTTCAATATCCCTGTTGATAAAAGCATCCATACTGCGGCTAAGCATATCAACTGTTAATTCGGCCATGCGGGGAATATCGATCAATGGCTTTAGAGGCGGCTCATCCCCAATGTAAATAACAATGCGCGCGATACCTACGGCATAATCACCTATTCTTTCCAATTCGGTTGTAATGTTCAAAATCGCCGTTATGATACGCAGGTCGCTGGCCATTGGTTGCTGGGTCGCGATGAGTTCAACGCATTTCTCTTCAATCTCAAATCTCTTATCGTTAATTTTTTGGTCATCTGCAATTATTTGATGTGCTAACTCTTGGTTCCGGTTTTTCAAAGCTTCAATCGAACGAATAATTGCTTTACTGCACATGCTGCCCATTACCATAATTTCATACTGGATTTCTCTCAGCCGTTTGTGAAAAGTTGTTCTCATTTCCATGCGTTTTCTCCTCCGGCAAAACTATCCGAAACGCCCAGTAATGTAATCTTCCGTACGCTTGTCTTTGGGATTGGTAAATAACTGGGAAGTTTTTCCATATTCAATCAGGATTCCGGCGCGGTCCTGATCCGCCAAGAAAAAGCAGGCCATATCGGATACCCGCGCCGCCTGTTGCATATTATGGGTGACAATGACAATGGTGTATTGCGCAACCAGGTTGCGCATCAGATCTTCGATTTTAAGTGTGGACGACGGGTCCAGCGCGCTGCAAGGCTCATCCAGTAGAATGATCTCCGGCTCCACCGCGATGGCGCGGGCGATGCACAACCGCTGCTGCTGTCCGCCGGAAAGCGAAGCCCCAGACTGGTGTAATTTGTCTTTAACTTCGTCCCAGAGCGCTGCTCTCCGCAAACTTTGCTCCACCACCTCTTCCAATTCCCATCTGCGGCTGAAAAAACGGGTGAGCCTCAACCCGGCTGCGACATTGTCAAAGACCGACATCGTCGGGAAAGAGGTGGGTTTCTGGAAAACCATGCCGATCCGCCGGCGAATGGTAACCGCATCGGCGTCCCGGCCGTAGATATCCTTACCGTCCAGCATAATGCAGCCTTCAGTTCGTCCGCCGTGTGAAACTTCATGCATACGGTTCAAGCAGCGGATAAATGTTGACTTGCCGCATCCGGAAGGGCCAATAATCGCGGTGATCGTCTGGGCTTTAATACTCATGCTGATGTTTTTAACCGCCAGCGTTTTACCGTACCAGGCGCTCAGGCCCTGTACTTCCAGAATGCCTCCATCGGCTGTTGAATCGGCTCGTTCTGGTTTATTCTGATTATCTTCTTTGACCATATTCTGCATCAACGTATTATTTTTCGTTTCCATAAGTTGCTCCAACATTTTTACATGCGTTTGCGGTTACTCACCCAGCGCACCAATATACTTATGCCTAAAACCATTATGATCAGTAAAAAGGCTCCAGCCCAGGCTTGCTGCTGCTCCGATTTATAAGGTGAGGTGGCATAACGGAAGATCTGCATCGGTAAAGCTCCAATTGGCTTGAGCAGGCCCTGCACGCCGAACTGACTGCCGAAGGCAGTGAAGATAAGCGGAGCGGTTTCACCAGCGATACGGGCCACCGAGAGCATGACGCCGGTAATGATGCCGGTCATCGCGCCGGGAATGATCACTCCCAAAACTGCCCGCCAGCGGGTAATACCCAGCGCCAGCGCCGCTTCACGCATTGTATTCGGGACCAGACGTAAAGACTCTTCCGCAGTGCGCGCGACAATGGGCACCATGATAATGGCCAGCGCCACCCCGGCGGACAATGCCGAGTAGGAACGCATCGGTTTAACCAGGATCGCATAAACAAATACACCTACGACAATGGAAGGGACACCAGCTAGAATATCCGCCATGAACCGGATGGTAGAGGCTATCTTAGGACTGGCGTATTCGGACAGGAATATACCGGCCAACAGTCCGATCGGTAAAGCGATAATCGTCCCCAATGCTACCAGGATCAATGTGCCGAATATTTCATTACGCATGCCTCCGCCGGTCTCGCCAACCGGTTTGGTGGCCTGCGTAAGGAAATCCAGGTTGAGGTAAGAGATACCGTGGAACAGGGTGTAACCGAGTATCAGCGCTAAAATCAAAATGGCTAACCCCGCGGCAACCGTGCTCAGGATGAGCATGACCCGGTTGATCAATTTACGTCTGGCATAGCCGCGGTTGGTCGAATTCTTCATTTCTTCACCGCCTTCATCGAGGTCATGCGCCAGACCAGTGTCCGGGCGACAATATTAACCAGCAGTGTCACCCCAAAAAGGATCAACGCCAGATAAATCAGGCTGCCGACCGAAACACCGGCGGAAGCTTCGCTGAACTGACTGGCAATTGTGCTGGCGATCGTAGAACCAGGCGAAAAAAGCGAGGCAGTTAATTTATAAGAGTTGCCGATCACCATCGTGACGGCCATCGTTTCACCCAATGCGCGACCCAGCCCCAGTATGATTCCTCCGATGATGCCGGAGCGGCAATAGGGTAGAACAGCCTGACGGATCGTCTCCCAGCGCGTCGCTCCCAGGGCAAACATCGCTTCCCGTTGCTCGTTGGGAACAGCTTTCATCGCATCCCTGCTGACCGCAGTAATGATCGGAATTATCATGATGGCCAGGATAATTCCGGCTGCTAGAAAACCGACCCCAAAAGGCGGTCCCTGGAAAAACGGCAGCATTCCCAGATGAGTGCCCAGCCAGCTTTCGACGGGCCGTCTCACAACCGGCACCAGGACAAAAAGTCCCCACAAACCAATGATGACGCTAGGTATTGCCGCCAGCATCTCAATGATCAATGAAGCCGGGCCTTGCAGCCACACCGGCGATAATTCCACCAGGAAAATAGCCGCGCCCAGGCTGATTGGCACCGCGATCAGCAGTCCTATGGCTGAACTGAGCAATGTCCCGTAGATCGCCGGTAAGGCGCCAAAGATTTCTTTAACGGGATCCCAGACCGAATTAGTGAAGAAGGAAAACCCGAACCGGGTGATCGCCGGCATGGCATCCTTGGCAAGGATAATTACCAGGCCGATGAGAAGGAGGACGATTACCAGGGCAAAAATAAGCGTGACATTGGCAAATATCTTATCGCTAAAGCCGGAGCGGCTGCTGAACCGCCGTCTTTTAGGGACCGGAGTTGTTTGGCATGTATTATCCTGCCTTATTGCCACTTTCTTTATAATTGCCTCTATTTACTTTTACCGTCATGATTATCGGCCATTTCTTCAAGAAACTGTGCCGCCAGATGATGCCCGCTGAAAGCTTCAGGGTGCTCAACCATCAGATGTAATACTGCTTCCGCGGTGGTGAGGTTAGTGGCCAGAGGAACATTGTGGACGTCGCATACCCTTAGTAATGCAGTAACATCCGGTTCGTGCGGATGGGCGGTAAGCGGATCGCGTAGAAAAATCACGGCATCTACTTCACCGTTTGCAACGAGTGCGCCAATCTGCTGGTCGCCGCCAATCGGTCCGCTGAGCACTAGTGTGACAGGACGGCCAGTTCTCTTTTCGATGTACTGTCCGGTACTGCGTGTGGCGATCAGGTCGATTTCCGTGATGTCCGTCAGGTGCGCTTTGATTAACTGAACCATATCATCTTTTTTAGCATCATGCGCAATTAAGGCCAGCACTTTTTTCATCTTAAGCTCCAAAAATGGAGTATATTGCTTGTTTTTTCCATCTATACTCAGAATAACGGATGGACTTTAAGAACTGTTTAAGGCTTTGTTAAGGTTTTGTTAAATTTTAAAAAACCTTAACCGTTGCCGGTGTCAAGTGGCAACGTGAAGGTCAAAGTAGAACCCTTGCCTTCTTCACTTTTAGCGGAGATGTTCCCGCCGTGGGCCTGGATTGTGTGTTTTGCGATGGCTAAACCGAGGCCGCTGCCGCCGCGCGACCGGGCTTTATCGGCTTTATAGAAGCGTTCAAAAACATGGGGTAGATCCTCTTTGGAAATGCCTACGCCTGTATCCGCAACGTCAACGGTTACGAACTCTGTATCGAATTTCGTCGAGATGACAATGTTTCCGCCCGGGTTATTAAATTTGATGGCGTTGTGCAACAAGTTAACAAGTGTTTGGCGAATGCGGTCTCTGTCTACCTTAATTATCGGTGGATTTGGGCTTAGGTCGGTAGTAATAGTAACGGGACGGCTGGCTGTCAGCGGGCTCATTTGTGCCGCCACTTCTTCAATCAGCAGGTTAATATTTGTCGGGACTCTGCGCAGTTCCGCTTTACCGGTTTCGATATGCGATAATTCCGTCAGTTCGGTAACCATCTGGGTCAGGCGGTCCACCTCGCTGTCGATCCTGGTGAGGAAATCATTTGCCGCCACTTTGTCGTTTAAAGCGCCGTCCTGCAGAGTTTCCACCATCGCCTTGATGCCAGCAATCGGAGTCCTCAGATCGTGGGAAATGTTACCGATGAGTTCCCGGCGCATGGTCTGCAGGCTTCTCATCTCGGTCAAATCCTGGAACAGTATCAGGGTGGCAGATGAATGGCCGGGAGTTATCGGTACGGCGACGACCCTGAGGAACCGCCCACCCGATTCCAGTTGAACGGTTTGCTCGCGCCCTGTACTCAGGCATTTTTTTACCACTTCGTCGATCTCATAATCATGCACGGCTTCGATCAGAGGTCGGCCTGTGACATCGGTCTGTTTAAAATTAAAAAGTCGCTCAGCAGCGGGATTTGTTAATAGTATTTTTTCTTCGGAATCAGTCATCACCACGCCATCGGTCAGGTTTACCAGAACAGTAGCCAGGTTACTCCTTTCGTCAACAATCCTTGCCATTGTCGTTTTCAAGTTTTGGGACATCGCGTTAAATACATGACCGAGCCGACCGATTTCATCATAGGTTCTGATCGGAATCTGTTGGTCCAGATTGCCGGCGGTGATGCCTTCAGCAGCTTTAGTAATTTGCCGGAGCGGGCGTGTGATCATCCTGTTAATAAAAGCGGCGGCCAGAACAAATAATAAGGCAGCAATCAGCGTCCCGGAAATAATTGCCTTCACCTGGCTGTTCACGGAAGCGTTAACAGCGGTTAGCGGAAGAGCGACACGCGCGATGCCGATATTTTGGGTCTGATCTTTTACTAGCACGGCCACGTACATCATGTTCATATGCAGAGTAGCGCTGTATCGTGTCGCCTGTCCTTCGCCGGTAGAGAGCGCGGCGATAACCTCGGGACGGGTAGAGTGATTTTCCATGTTGGCGGGATCCTGGTCGGAATCGCCCAGGACTAACCCATCGATGGCTATAAATGTAATTCTAGTACCGATTTCGCCGGATATTGTTTTGGTGAGCGCGTTCAAATTTGTGCGTTGGTTTGGATCGGTAAAATCAGGAGAACTGATATTGGCAACGAGTTTTGCTTCGTTAATTAACTGTGCTTGAAGGTGATTGATCTGGGTATTCCGGCTGGAATTGGCCATGAAGAAACCGAGGGACCCCATCGCGAGCAGTACCAGGATAATCAAGGGAACAGTTATTTTCCAGTAAATGCTACGCTGCACCTTATCCCTCAAACTTGTAGCCGACACCCCTCACCGTAATTAACAGCCCGGGCTCTTCGGAATTTTCTTCTATTTTTTCTCTAAGCCACCTGATATGAACGTCCACAGTCCGTGTGTCTCCGGAATAATCATATCCCCAGACCTTTTCTAATAACTGGTCGCGGCTGAATACTAATCCCTTGTTGCCGGCCAAGAATGCGAGCAGATCGAATTCCTTCGGGGAGAGATTTACCGGCACTCCCTTTCGCTTAATCAAATGATGCAGAATATCAACTTCAATGTCGCCGAATATAAGCGGAGTCTCCGGCACAACCGTTTGAATCTCCATTCGCCGCAGCGTCGCACGGATTCTTGCCATCAGTTCT
>PMBW01000295.1 GCA_003153075.1 Dehalococcoidia bacterium
TGCCGGTTACCAGATAATAATCAAGTTTCAATAGTCAATAATCAAAGAAGGGTTGGATAAAGTTGATATTTAGCCCTTGGTAGCGCAGGCCTCCGTGCCTGTGTATCATTGCATTCTTTGTCCTCCAATTTATTTAGCGCTTGAAATATAAAAAATAATGAAAACTCAAAACCGGTTACTCATAACTCTCTTCGTATTTTGTTTGTGATTTGGTGTTTGGTTATTGAGTTTTTAAGCTATTGTTGGTGCTATACTAGGATAAAGCAAATCACTCTGCACCAACGAGGGATAAATGGCGCTGGATCTAAGCAAAATATTCAACCAGATAACAGGCATGGTCGCCGGATTACAGTCTCATCGTGACGAAAGAAATCAGCAGCTGCAGCACGCGGTAGATATTCTGCACAGCCAGTCCAATAATACGGAACAGCTGCAGAAAAAGATCGAGGCCAGCAAGCTTACCTGGCTGGTCGCTCACCTGGCGGAGCCGATCGACCGCCGTTATCAGCCGCAGCCTGCCCCCGGGGAATTTACTATTATCGGCTCTGACGGTTCGCACATCGATGTCGACCGCCATCAGCCNNGCATCCGGAAGCGATTCTGGACAGTGTGCCGAAACTGTATGCCAGCCCGGAGGAACTGGTCATTGCTTCACCCGGAATGCAAGGGCGGGAGCAGCCAGTCGAAGGTGATCTGCTCGGTATCAAGCGGGGCGTGGAAGAGTGTAAACGCCTGGCAGAACTTGCCGCGGAGTTACCGGTCGGAGGTACAGGGCTGGGATTAATCGACGGCTCGTTGATCATGTGGAACCTTGAGGGTTACCCGGATTTTGTCAGCGATATGATGCTGGAAAAGGGCTTTCTGACCTGCCTGGAGCAAGTCCGGAAGCTGAATAAAGACCGGGAAATCCCCATTGCCAGCTATATCAGTTATCCGCGCAGCAGCGATGTGGTGAACGCGCTCAAAGTGGCATTGTGCCCGCGCGATGCGGTGGACAGCGACAAGTGTTATGAATGCAAGACCCGCGAGTGTGATTTTGCCGCCGGTGTGCGGGACCGCGAGCTTTTTTCCGGACTGCTGGCGCCGGGTGAGAGGTCGGCGTTATTTATCAGTGCGTCAAATATCCAGAAACGTTACGGTAAACACCGCGTATATTTCTTTTATCTAAAGTTGGAAGACGAGATTGCCCGTATCGAAATCCCGCAGTGGGTGGCACAAGATGAAACCCGGCTGAATCTTACGCATACGCTGGCGCTGGACCAATGCCGCCGCGGACGGGGGTATCCGGTGGTTTTGGGTGAGGCCCACGAGAAAGCAGTCATTACCGGCGCCGACCGTGAGAATTTCTGGCAGATGGTGGAATCCGCGCTGATCGCCGGACATTTGCCCACGTCCGGATCAGCCAAAAGCCAGAGCAAGAAGACTCGCTGGGTCTAANNGTGCCGGGTTGGTTGATTACGGAAGGCCGGTTTTCAATGCTGCGGGGGCACATATTTCTTTTCCAGCCCCTCCCAGAAATCTAATCCGGTGGTCTTGTGCAGGAATTGCGGGGTGGGGCCGCCCGGAGGGTTATAGCCTTTTATTGTCCCGGTGTCATGCAGTGTTTGTAACAATTCCAGCGCTAGCTTCATCAATGCGTTATTCAACGGGCCGGGAGCCCAGATTTTAGCGCCGATTTCTTCCCATTCTTTCGCTGTAAATTCTGCCGCATCGCCGCGTCCCCCGATTCCCCAAATCCAGACATCGGGCGTCCCTATTGCCTTATAAAGTTGACGAATTTCCTCTTTGCGCCTTACCCCAAATTTAGACTGCGGTAATCTGGCCTGGGGGAGAATTACATCCACACCTAATTTCAGGCAGGCTTTTGCGCGTTCCACCACTTCTTCATCACCCAGAGTTGAGCCTGCTTCGATCCTGGCGACGATGATCACATCCTTGTCCTCTTTATCCCGTGCCTCCAAAACAGCCCCGACTTTACCCAGATATTCATCTCTGGAAATCACTTGCTGAACATCCAACCGCGGGCCTTTATATGGATGCTGCTGGTCATTAATGAAGATTCCGGCAGCTCCGACTCTGATAATGTCCTGCGCTGTTCGATAAGCAGAAAGCGCGCCGCCAAATCCGTCCTCGATATCAAAAATTACCGGGAGATGGATTGAATTCATCATGTTTCTCAAAGAGTTAATTGCTTCCGTTGCCGTTATCAGCCCATAAGGGAAACCGAACTCGGCGTTACGCACACCGGCGGTGCACATAAAGAGGGCTTTAAAGCCCACCTCTTCGACACATGCTGCCGTGTTGCAGTCAAACGCATGCGGCGCGATCAGAAGTCCTGGTTCCTGCAGTATATTACGAAGCATAGTTGATTTACGCATTTTTCACCCCCGGTTTGATGTGTTCCTGGCGGTCATTAGCCAAAACCAGTATGGTAATACTAGTCCAGCTCGCTGCTGCCTGTCAACGGAATCAGGTAATATTTAACCCCTTAATTGGCTGGTAGATCGAAGATTTCCATCACCGGTAGATCAGACGCAGTCCCGATATACCAGTACAGATATTTGGCTATCATGCAGCGGGTTTCGATCGAACCGCTACTCGCGCCGGGCGAAAAGCTCCAGTCATCCGGCAGTGCGTCAAATTCCAGGTCAGCCGGGTGCAAAGGATCGGTAATATTCGTAACGGCGATTTTCAGCTTCCTGTCCGGACCGGATTCTGCTTGCGCGAATGTATATAAACGAGCATTGGTCGCAAACAGATCTCCCCAGATGCGCCGGTCTTGAAAAATATGAAATGCGGCCTCATGGGGATTAGCTGGATTGGAAATATCCACGATCGATATCCCGCTTTTTCCTGCTTGCGCCAGAGCTACATAGGCGTAGTTGCCATTTATATCATGGCCGTAAACATAAGTGGGAGCGGCGGTTGATGAAGGCGTAGTTCCATCAGTATTCACCGGGAAGCTGAAAACATGCGAATTTACGATCTTCGGAGATGCTGGCGACGAGAGGTCGATCGTATACAGCGTATTGTTTGTCCAGGCTAATAGAAATTTACCCGCAATATCAAGCTGAACTCCCGTTGGAGATGATACTTCCACGCTGCCTTTTAACTGCGGATGTAAAGGGTCGGAAATATCCACGGTAGATATCCTGTTCTGGTCATAGACGTAGGCGTATTTACCCGAGGTAACAAGCATTGGATACGTCCCTGTCAGTCTCCCCAATTCTTTTGGCGCCGCGGGATTGGAAACATCAACGACCCAGAGGAAACTGCCGGTGCTGATATAGAGATTCGTGCCCGATAATGCCGAAGCCATCATGAACTTCGTGCCTTCCGGCGCTTTCAGGTAAGAGACTTTTACCGGTTTCGCCGGATTTTGGATGTCCAATGTTAATAGTCCGGGTTCGACCGGTGTCTTGGAGTTTTCAGTGTCTACCAGCACGAAAAGGTAATTCTTATTTCCAATTATTCCGGTCGTATCACCTTTGGCCGATGAAGCCCCCTCCTCATTTATCCGGTACTCTCCGTCCGGTTTAAGATCACGCATAGCGAGTATGTTGGTCGGCAGTGTATAGATGATAGCAGGGACTTCAAAATGTACTGTTTCCGCCTTCTGTTGACCGTTCGAGTCGGTGTAAGCAATATGTAACCCGGAATTCTTAATAACTTCGGCTACCTTATCAGGAAGCAAGTTGGCAGCATTATAACCGAAAGTAAGTATAAATTCCAAGGACTTTCCGGACGCTAAACTCCACGGCTCAGGCGTGGACAGACCGCCGGTCCATCTTGTCCACACGCCGGCATTGGTTGAGAAATCGGGTCGTATTTCAACGCCGGCTAATGTATCGGCGCTGATATTGCGAATAGTGACAGTGTAATTTATCATCCGGTTAGAGGGGTCATTATTATTAATATTCACCTGCACGTCTTTACTAAAAGCCGCTTGTTCCGGGGAAGTTGAACCCCAATCTGCAAATAGTTTTCCACTGGCATCTGTTGGCGCGTTAATAGTAATGGACTGATTAAAATCAGAGAATCTGTATATGGTATAAGAAACTAAATTGGCTCCGTTATTATTTTCTATATTGCTTATTTTCATTTGGCGGATGATGTGATCTGACTTGCCGATCCAGAGCTCAAATTTCACGTTTTCATTCATCGTGCGCATATCCGCACGCATTTTCTGTATGGTTTCTTCGGACATTGGCGGTCCGCCGTTTTTAGTCATACTGTCTTGCAGGGAACGTATTTGCTTCTCAATATCGTACTTACCTTGATAATGAGCGCAAGCAACGCCTTCTATCGTTTCATCCGTCAACTGCCTGATATCCCCAAGTTGGTCGAGCCAGTTCAAAGTGCCCTCTCTGGTCAGCATCGACGAAAAACTGTTTGGCATCGCTTTCTGGGTTAAAAATTCCATAGTATCGCCTTTGTAATATTCCGTGTCTCCGATAAAAATATATTCCTGGCTTTTACCATCCGCGGTTTGTATGATGTGATAGCGGTCGGGGGCGGCGAATTCGACTGAATAATTGCCATTATCTTCCGTCCCGCCGCTTTTGGTGATGGAAAAACGGTATGATTGAACACCGGACATTGCTGAATACGCCTGGGCGATGATATTTTGAGGATTGGTCCAGATAGTCCAGGGTTGAATTATCAAGATCGATATTAGAATGACTGCAACCGGGACTAATACTAAAACCCGCCGTTTCCAGCTGTTGTTGGGTTTTTGCGGGGATATTTGATCTTTTATCATGGATATGACATTCTCCTTAATTTCGGGCGCTGCCGGCTCAGTTTTAAGCGTTTCCATTCTTTGGCGGACCAGTTGATAACCGGTCAGTTTTTCACGGCAAGCGGCGCACGTAACTAAATGGGCATCGACTAATTGCCTGTCGACCGGCGGTAATTCTTCATTGGCATAAGCCGAAAGTATTTTCTCTTCAATGTGTTTCATTTCACACCCACCTCCTCGGAGTTATACAATCTTTTGAACTCCTGGCTTCCTCTCGTCACTCGTTTGCGGACCGCTTCTTCCGAGATTCCCAGGGAAGCAGCGATTTCCTTGTATTTGAATCCTTCAACAAAATGCAGCACCATGCAGACCCGCAGTTTCGCCGGTATCCGGTCGAGGACGTTTTGCACATCCATTCGAATTCCGATCATTGCAGAACCGTCTTCGGTAATACCTTCGGGAGTTGCCGACTCCTCTTTCAGGGGAACAAAGGAGACGATTTTCTTTCGCCGCCAGACCTGCAATACATTGGTGGTGGCAATCCGGTATAACCATGCTTTAAATGAAACCTTGATCTCGGTCTTTGCTAATCCCTGGAAGGCCGTGATAAAGGTGTCTTGCATAATGTCCTGCGCAATTTCGTAATTATTGGTCATGCGGAACAGATACCGGAAGAGGGGTGATTTGTACCGCTCGATTATCTCCGCATAGGCATCGATGTTACCATTTTTTATCTGTGCAATGATCTCTGTATCTTCCCGCAAATAGTTCTCCTTTTCGCTCCCCTCATTAAACTATGATGCGCGAACTCAGCCAAACCGGACAAATGGAAAAAATGTTATAAAATGGGGTAAAAGTTATATATATATGAAGTCACTTTATGGAAAAGGAGAGGCGCTGTCAAGTAAAAAAGTATGGTTTTATGCAGAAAACTGATGTAGCTGAATGAAGGGGAAATGTCTACGACAGGAGGAATATATTGGAAAACAAACGAAAGGCCGGTCTATTGCCAGCTATTGAAAACTTGAAAGAAATGCCTGCGAAAGTGTAACATAATTCACGTGGGCTGCTGCGCCCCGCAGTGTCCTTTGTGCCCCAGTAGCTCAGTTGGATAGAGCAACGGTTTCCTAAACCGTTTGTCGTGGGTTCGAATCCCACCTGGGGTACCATTAATAC
>PMBW01000131.1 GCA_003153075.1 Dehalococcoidia bacterium
AGCCTGTTTTTTGACCGGAGGAGAAATCGCATCCGTTCCAAACAGGCCGGCAGGGGTGGTACCGGCACGGTAATGCGTGTTAAAAACTTGCGCGGAATTGTCATAAAATCAAGCCTGCCGAAGGCGAACGGCAATAACCCCGTCAATAAGGAAATGGTAAGAGCGGCCGGCGCCAAATTAAAGGATGTAATTTCCAAATATGATTCAGCCCAGCTCAATCTGGGTGCCTGGGGCACGACCGGACTTTCCGAATATATGGACAAATTCCATCTCTTCCCCATCAATAATTACCAGATCGGGCAGAGCCCCGATTCATCCAAGCTTTTCGCCAGGGTTTTTCTGGATAAATACTTCAGTAAAAAATTGCCTGATGGTTGCTATTACGGCTGTAACCTTGCCTGTGCCAAGAGTGTGGAAAAATTTGAGTTGACCACAGGCCCACATGCCGGTCTCACGGTTAGTATCGATGGACCTGAATACGAAACAGTCGGCGCAGTCAGCAACATGGGTATTTTCGATCCTCAATTTGTGCTTGATTATAACTGGTATTGTGACGAATATAGTCTGGATACGATTTCCACCGGTGTCACCATCGGTTTCTTTATGGAATGCGTTCAGCATGGATATTTAACAGCTAAAGATATCGGCTATGAATTGAATTTCGGCAGCATCGTTGCCGCCAGCCGGTTGTTGCAGGAAATAGCTACCGGCAGTGGTTTTGGGAAAATCGCCGGGCAGGGCGTCGCCAGAGGTAAAAAATGGATCGCCCGAAGATATGCCGCGCGGAAGAAGGTTCCGGCAGAAACCGTCATGGCTGAATTGAATAAATTCGGCATGGAAGCGAAAGGGCTTGAGTTTTCAATGTACATCACGCGGGAATCACTTGCCCAGCAGGGTGGGTACGCCCTGGCGCTTAAAGGTCCGCAGCACGATGAGGCCTGGCTTATATTTATTGACCAGGTGCATAAAGAGTTGCCGACTTTCGACAACAAAGCCAACGCGTTGATCTGGTTTCCTCTCCTCCGCACATGGTTTAACGCTGCGGGTTTATGCAAACTCCCCTGGATCGATGTACGTAACCCTGAGGCCGCCAGCACCGCTGAACCTTTTAAGAATTTACCCAGCGTGGCCTATTATGTCGAATATCTGAACGGCACCACTGGCAGCAACAAGGCCTTGCAGGATGTATTGAATGATTCCGAGCGGCTGCAATTGCTGCAAAAAATGATCAACCTGCGCCAAGGCAAAGGCACCCGCGAGAGTGACCGCATTCCTTTGAGAGCAGTAGCGCCGGTGTATGTTAATGAATACTTGACCCGGTCTGAATATTATGACGGCTGGTTAAAAACCCAGGACGCAGGGAAGCTCCCGGAAACCACCGAGCTGAAGCATGAATTGCTCGTTGCTAAAAGGTTGGAAGCCTTCCGGCATTTATGCGATATCGTTTATGAGAAAAAAGGCTACACTTCGGACGCCATACCGAAACGTGAAACCGTGAAAAAGTTCGGGCTTCTTGATAAGCAGGCAGAGAAGTTACTGGTAAAGTATGGCGAATAGTAACGTGGATAAACATATGCATATCACAATCGAATTATTTGGAATGCACGGCGTTATTGCGGACACCGATCGGATTCAAATGCCGATTACCGGCAAAACAACAGTCAACGATGCCATCGATTACATTAAAAAGAAATATCCCGGCATGATCATCCATCAGGAATCCATCCTCATTGCCGTAAATCATCAAGTCGTGCCTGCAGTAACTGCGCTTCGCGCAAACGATACTGTCTCGTTGTTGCCGCACATCGGCGGCGGATAAGAAAATAAGGTTGGTTTGCAAGCGTTGGTGCTAAAATACCGGTAAATTAATGCTGCAAAGCCTAAGGGTTCGAATCCGGTATCCCGCTCCAACGATAGTTTATCCCCGCTGGATAGTCGCTAGCCTGCCTTTAGAAAGTTCTGACCGATTATAGAATTTTTGCAATGTTTTATTAGACACCGTTAGTATTATTTCATCAGGTCTATCACACCGTGCAGTTTTCTTTTTTATGATTGCTCCTTAATATCCATCGCTGTGCTTATCTCACTCTATCCACGCATTCCAAGGCGTCCAATATCTAATGTGAACCTCGAAATATCCGAGGTCATGGACTTTACCGTTCATGGCAGCTATCGATGAATCAACCATCAGAGGAATCACGGTAGCTTCGTCATATATGTGTTTGACTATTTTACGCGTGGTATTTACCAATGTTTCGTAATCTCGTGCCTGTAAAGACTCATCGATCAAGTCGTCGAAATTTCTTAACACGCTTGTTTCTCCATAAGCATTACTGCTGTGCAATACGGATGTCGTCCAGGTGAAATTCGGATCCGAAGAGAAATGCCTGAATAACATAGCATCGTGCCAGGGCTTATCCGCTCTATACTTTTTCCACAGGGCGGGATCTGCTATCTCGATTTCAGCTTTAATGCCAACNNATCAGCTTTATCTTAAAACCATTGGGATAGCCTGCTTCCGTAAGCAACTGTTTAGCCATATTCGGGTTGTACCGGCGGCCTTCAATGGTTGAATTGTAGCCGTATACAGCCTCAGTCGCCAGTTGTGTAAGGGCCTGCCAAAAGCCTCTTCCGAGGGTTTTAACGATTGTCGGCCGGTCGATAGCATATTCGATTGCCTGACGTACTCTTTTATCGGCTAATACCGAATCGGCATTCAAAGAATCGGGTAAAAGTCCTTCCATATTCCATGGAAGTGCTTTGACTGTGTATCCTTCTGCTTTTAGATCTGCAGCAGATGCTCCATTAATATTGACAATTACGTCAACTTGCCCTTTCTTCAGCATATTAACGGCTGTGTTAACTTCGTTCACATAGCTCAGTTCGATTCCATCCAGGTATGGTTTATCTTTCTGCCAATAGGCGTTGAATCGCTCAGTAATAATCCGGACATCAGGCTCATAACTAACAAATTTGAACGGTCCTGTGCCCACCGGGTGTACCATGCAATATTCTTCGCCAAAGGTTTCAAAAGCTGTTGGCGAAAGCACAAATCCGCTGGAAAAAGCCAGATTGGGTAAGAAAGTGTTGTCATAGTTTTCCATGTTTAGTAAAATTTGGTAATCATCCACCAAATCAATGGATGATATCACTTTTAATCTTCCGTGGGATTCCCGGGCCTTCATTAGATTCCATTTCGCGGTTTCGGCGTTAAAATCCGAGCCGTCGTGGAATTTAACGCCCCTCCTTGCATGTAAAGTCAGTTGCAGCCCATCCTTACTATATTCCCAGGACTCTATCAAGTGCGGGACCATCTGGCCGGCTTTGTCGACTCGAAGAAAATGCTCAACAACCGGTTCCAGATAGGGCGATCCCACGTTTATCTTGCCGGGAATTCCCATTTTCGGTGGCAGCATGTAAGTATCAGCTATTCTAAGCACCCCACCATAATGTGGCTTCTCTGCCTGTACAGGTATGGGCTTTGCCGTGCAGGTAGTGTTCGGCGGTTGGGCATCTGATTTCATTTTCGCCTCATTTGCTGCTAATTAATTTCTACAATAAAATGGAAGCTTATCGTTTTTGACTACACAGAAAGGGATGACTTCAAGTTGATAAGATCACTGAACCCCACTTTCTGCGTACCCTGGTGCGATAAGCCTCCATTCCAGTTCTACACCGATTAAAAAGTAATTCTTTTTCAATAAGCCTTAGGATTCATATTTACCAAAGGCTTTTTGGTCTAATGCCCCAGGGACTTCTTCAGGCCCTGGTCTATCCAGAACCTGGCGCCATAGAAACCAAGTTGGAGCGGCCCTGTAGACGGCCCAAAGACAGACCGGGCTTGCCCCGTGTAACCCTTGAGCCATGGTTGGCAAAGCGTGTATACCAGCGGCGTAAGTAGGGATACCCCGAAATGGTGCCGCGAGTCGTATTCATTCGCGTCTCTTACCACTTTTAGAACATC
>PMBW01000325.1:0-5818 GCA_003153075.1 Dehalococcoidia bacterium
GGATAAAATATTCTTGCCATAATTTTGCCCCGCATCCTTTGCAACAAAACGTTGATAATCCAGGGGGTAAAAATAATTGTCTGCTGCGAAAAAGTTTTTATTCTCCACACTAGCATTAATACTGGCTATTTCTCTGACAGGGTGTAATACGCCAACAACGAAGTCGAACACAACGGCAGTCACCACTCAAACGACAATACCGACCGTAGAACTGACAACAACTATACCCGCTGAATATCAGGCTCTCTATACCGAACTCGACGCGGAGATGGCGTCTTTTGAGACTACATTAAAGCAAAAATGGGACGGAAAGCCCGGGCAACCAATTATTGCAACCGAATTGGCCTATGCCAACGGTAACGTGGGCCCGGGGCTGCTGACCGTAATCGCCCAGGAGAATAACCGGATTTTACTGGACCGGCTGCAGGCGATGGGTGTCAAAGGTGTCGTGCTGGCGATCAAATTTCCATTACTCAAACCCGACTTTCCAAATTCAGCGGATTACCTGCAGTTTTATCAGAAAATGATGACAGAATGCCATGCTCGCGGGATGAAGGTACTGGTAGAGTGCGGGGCGATCTTTTCCGGTACAGCTTATTCACCGGTGCAGGTGGACTGGTCGGAATATACCACGGATAGTTTTTTACAGGGATTGCAAAACCAACTGGTGCTGGTAGCGCAGGAAATAAAACCTGATTACCTGACGCTGGCCAACGAGCCGGAGACCGAGGAAGCATTAACCAAACTGACTATTACACCGGCGGTCTGGAGCAACTTTATAGCCGCCACTTTGAAAAGGATTGACAAATCGAATGGGATCCTGCTGGGAGCAGGCTGCGGCACCTGGGAAAATCCGGACTACATCAACACACTATATAAAATGAGCGGCCTGGATTACATCGACCTGCATATTTACGCGATGAATAGAAATGCCGCTTTACTGGAACGCGGTTTAAATTATGCTGCACAGGCGCGCGCGGCGGGAAAGCGGGTGACTGTGAGCGAAGCGTGGTTATGGAAGGCGGCACCGGAGGAATTGGGCAGCGGGATCGCGTCTTCAGACAAGATCATGAACCGCGATGTATTTAGTTTCTGGAATCCGCTGGACGAACGGTTTTTCCAGGATATCGTGAGCCTGGCAGACGCGACTAATATGGATTTTGTTTCGTTCTTTTGGACCCGCAATCTGTTTACCGGCCTGGATTATAACAATACCACAAATAATCTCCCGACCGCGGAATACAACAGCCTGATGAACCAGACTTCCATCAGCAACGTCCGCAAGAATAAAATGAGCGGGCTCGGCTGGTATTACCAGCAGCAATTACAGATCAGGGCGGGGAAATAGTCAGGACTCAATTATCGATATTCAAGAAAATTCTGAACACTGAACCTGATCCTCAAGTATACATGCGACAGATAGCTAAAGATCCCCTCACATTAGCCTGATAATAAAGAAGAGGCCGGTGTTCCCGGCCTCTTCTTTTGTAAATAGATTCGTTTTTAAAAATTAGTGCGCCGCAGCTTTTTTCAAGCTCTGGTCGATCCAGAACCTGGACCCGTAAAAATAGAGATAGCGGGGGCAAGAGGGGCCGGTGAGAGCGCTATTCTGGCCGTGGAAACCTTTAAGCCAGGGCTGATAGAGCGCAAAGTTCTTCGGCTGTAATACTGAGATAGCAAAGTGCTGCTGGGCAACGTACAAGTTGGCGTCTTTGAGGATCTTCTTGATATCGGTCATGCTGGTGGCAGCCATAGCCTTATCATAGAATGCTTCAAAAATGGGATCGTTCACCATTGGGATATTCGAGGTGTACGATTTTTGGAATTTATTCAGCTGACGCAGCGGTTCAAAGGTAAGACCTAATGAAGTAGTCGCGCGCTGGGCCATTGCATCGTACTTTTTGGATGTCTGTACAAAGGCAATCCATGAAGCCGAATCCATAGTGCGGATGTCCATGTCAACACCAATAGCCAGGAAATACGATTTTATAACTTGCAGCAAATCGATGTCTCCGGCGGAATCAGCGACGATATTGGTTTTAAAGCCGTTGGGGAAACCGGCATCGGCCAGCAGTTTTTTAGCAGCGACCGGATTGTAAGCATATTCATCTTTCAGATCCTGCGGCCATTGTTCATAAGGTAAACCCCATCCGGTCAGATAGCGGGAGGTCAATGATGAGGGATATGGTTCAGCAGTGCCGGCGTAATATGTTTTTGCGATGGTGGGCAAGTCAATCGCCATCTGTAATGCTTTTCTGACTTTGATATCCGAAAACGGAGCGGTATCATTCCTGGGATCCAGGGAAATACAGGTTCCCAGCGGAATGGAAGTACTTAATATTTCAGGGTTTGACTGTTTGATCAATTGAATAGTCTGATATTGCAGCCCATCCATGGCATCGATTTTGCCGGTGCGCAGACCGGACAGCGCGGTGGCCTGATTGGGGATGATTAAAATTTTGATGGAATCTACATAAGGCAGTTTATTCTGCGGGTAGCGCTCGTCGTATCCCCAATAGTTGGGATTCTTAACCAGAGTGGCGGAACTATCGGAAACGTAATCTTTTAAAATAAAGGGGCCGGTGCCGACGGCATTATGCCAATCATTGGTATTGCCGTATTTTGCCACAACCTCAGGCGCTTCAATATCATGCCCGGCGCCGTTAGCCTGCATATTTTCCATGATAAACTCAGGGTTTGCAACAGACCATTTAAAGGCCACGGTGTATTTATCCGGGGAGGTTATTGCTGTCAGTGATTTATATGCAGCAACCGTGCTGTAATATGCTGAGGCAGGGGCAGCGCCCGCGCCGTACAACCGGACGTAATGGGCAATCACGTCAGCCGCGACAAATTCCCGGCCGTTAACAGGCGGTAAATCCTGCCATTTGATTCCCTTACGAAGATGAATAAGATAGGTGCTCGGATCAGGAAATTCCCAGCTTTCCGCCAAATGGCCTTTTACATAGTCATTGGGACGAAAACCCAGGGTATAGTCGAATATCGCGGGATCCAGTGTCCAGTCATCGGCGGTTAGCCTTTCCATCCAGGAAGACTCGATGGAGGCTAGCGCTTCGCCGTAGATCGGGTCAAACATCACGGGGTTCACGTTCGCCCGGATAACCATTTCACCGCCGTATTGCGGTTTACCCAGCTTATCCCACCATTTCCCGGTTGAACCGGTGGAAGCGGTGGTTACAGGTTTAGTAGTAGTGGCAGTAGTGGTACCGGTATTTACGGGGGCGCTAGTTGATGTGGTGACAGTTTTACCCGTTGTTGTGGTTATGGTATTCGCACTTGTACTGGTGCTTGTGCCGCAGGATGATAATATCATCGATATTCCCAGCATACAACTCAACACCAGAAATGCAAACCTTCCTTTCATCTGTTTATTCTCCTCTTTTCATTTTTGATCATATTGAGTATTTTTTTACAAAAAGCATCCATGCTCTTCTTGTCATTTATTAAACTAAAAACTGATAGTAACTTCATCCCCATCCCATATGTATTTCCCGTTCAAACCTTCAATTGCGGTGATGTTCGTCATATGGTCAACGACCGTCTGGCCGCGTTCATCATGTTTCAGTATTTCCGGTTGGGCGCGGTTGTTAATTATACAGGGCAGGAATCCCGTTCGATGTATTTTTTTATTCTCGATGGTGATCTTGGCGATAATAGTCAGGTTTGAAATAGGATCTTTAGGCCAGATCTGCGTCCCGGTAAGATTACCGCCGAAGTCTTCGTTAAATATCCGCTGCTGCTGCTTAACCATCCATTCGGGGCGTATCTCCGGTTTGGCATCCGGATCAGAGGGGACAAAATGTCCGAGCCCATGATAAATCACTTTACCTTTATACCGCTCTACTCCGCGCAGCATATGGGCGTGTTCACTGATGATCAGGTCAGCCCCGGCATCGATCGCGGAATAGGAAACCGACTGCTCGTACATGGCTAGCCGCGCAGGCGTCATGCCGATGCCTTTATGGAAATGGACGACAAGCACATCACAAAGTCCGCGAAGTTTCTCAATATCTTCGATCATCATTTTCAGGCTTTGCGGCTCGGGGAAGGTATAAACGGAAGGGCTGGCGCCCGGCGTCGGGTGATCCAGTTCATACGCGGTAACGATACGCACCCAGGCACATCCTGCTTTCAAGGGGTTAGCCCAGGTAGTGTTCGGACCGACGCAATTATAGGAAAGGAACCCGACCTTGGTCCCTTTGCTTTCGATGACAGCAGGGGTGCGGGCTTCATCCATATTCATGCCTGCGCCGATGGGTGCAATCCCCAGATTGCGGAGGCCGTTAACAGTGTCTTCAATGCCCGGCGCGCCGGCATCCCAGATTTTATTACCGGCAAGATGGATCACGGTAAACCCGGCTGTGCGCAAGGACCCCAATTTTCTCGGATCCGCACCGCGGGGGTATCCCGGCTGCGGGCCAAAACCGCTCCAGGCGCCGGTAACCGCAGACCGTGTGGTGCAGGGTGTTTCCAATTGTCCCACCACAATATCGGCGGCACGCAGAATCGGGGCAGCTAAAGCGAACTGCTCATCTGGATTATTCATGACCAGCAGGTTATCCCCGACGGCCAGGAGAGTCACATTTTTATCCGTCATGCTTTAACCTCCGTTATTTTGTAAGCAGCAACAAAGGATGTAATCGTTCGTTAATTTAGCACAGCTATCTGAAGCAAGTCAATGAACATTTGTTCTGGTTTAGTGAAAAAAGTGAGTTACGATAGGGAAAGAACCTCATACATTTCCTTCGTCAAGTATTTCATCCGCAGGCGGACTTAAGCTGCGGCCTTCAGCCCGCTGCCCTCTCTCTGTAAACAATGCGGGGAAAGCGAATGGTCATAATGAGAACTGTATACGCTGTTTTATTAAGTGCCTTTTGAGTTATCTCAAATACTGGCCTAAAAAGAACGGCCAGACTACAAGCCCTAAAATTATTTTCCACCAGACAAGGTTAGCAATACCAATGGTAAACAACCAACCGATGAACCAGATTACACCGGCGGCGGCGCCCGGCGCGTTCCCCATTCGCTTATCCATTTTTCCCTCCTGATTTTCGTGTTTTTACGGCTATTTTAGCGGTAAGTCCCATTTATTTCATGGCGGCGATAATTTCACGGCAGAATGCGGGTAGATCATCCGGGCTGCGGGAAGTGATCAGGTTACCGTCTTTGACTACTTCCTGATCAAGATAAATCGCGCCGGCATTGACGATATCATCCTTTATGGGAATAGCACAGGTAGCTTTTTTGCCTTTAAGTACGCCAGCGGAAACGAGGACCCAACCTGCATGGCAAATCGCCGCGGTCACTTTTCCCTGGGCGAAGCAATCGCGGACAATTTTCAGCATACCCTGGTTGCGGCGCATACGGTCGGGGGCATATCCGCCGGGCACGATAACAGCGTCAAAATCGGCAGCGCTGACTGAATCGGACGGTACCCCGCCCGGAGCAGGCACACCGAATTTGCTGTGATATTCTTTGGCGCCGGCCCCGATCACGGTGACCTTGGCGCCGGCTTCTTTCATGCGGTAATAGGGATACCAGAATTCGTTTTCATTGTACATTTCTTCGATAAAAATTGCGACGCGTTTCCCGGTTAATTCCATCAGAATCTCCTTTTTTAATAATCAAAAGGTATGACTAATGAGTGACGAGTTATGAGTGATTTTTGCGTATGTAACTGGATTATATTACGTTGCGGAACAGAAGACAAGGTAGAAAAGAGTAAAACCGTTACGAGTTAAGAGTCATAAGTTGGCAGTTTTATCCTCATCGTTTTCATAATTACCTTGTCTTTCCC
>PMBW01000325.1:5848-8295 GCA_003153075.1 Dehalococcoidia bacterium
AGGCGGCGCTGGCAAGCACTGTTTCGACGAAAGCCATGCCGGTAACACCGTCGTTGACGGTGGGATAGTCATACCCGGGAACGAACTTGTTACCTTCCCCGGCTTGTATTGCTTTAAAAGCCCCTAGATAAATATTGGCAAGTGCCTCAATGATACCCTCCGGATGACCGGGAGGCAGGCGCGCGGCATTTTGAGCTTCCTGACAGAGCGAGCGGTTACCTTTGGAGTAAGTGGTAGTGATCCCGTCCTTGTTTTTCAACGTAAGATAGCCGGGTTTTTCCTGATTCCAGTTAAGACCTAGTTTAGTGCCGTAAACGCGGATATTGAGGCCGTTTTCTTCGCCGGTAGAAATCTGGGAGGCATAAATAATGCCTTTTGCGCCGCCTTTATAATTAACAAGGATATTGCCGTCGTCGTCCAATTGATTACCGGGAATGTAACGGGATAGATCGGCACAGAGCTTTTCGATTTCGAGTCCGGTAACGTACCGCCCCAGATTTTCCGCGTGAATACCGATATCGCCCATGCATAATGAGACCCCGGCTTTCTTTGGATCTGTCCGCCACATCGTCGCAGGTGTGACACCGTCCTCCAGGAAGTTCGCCAGCCAGCCCTGGGGGTATTCAACAACAACCTTGTTAATTTCCCCAAGTAAACCCTGTTGGACAAAATGGCGTGCCTGTTTTACCATCGGATAGCCTGTATATGTGTGGGTTAAGGCGAAAACCTTGCCGGTTTTATCGACGATCGTTTTGAGTTCTTTGGCTTCGGCCAGGTTGCAAGTCATCGGTTTATCGCAAATCACGTGAAAACCGGCTTCCAGAAACGTGCGAGCTGCGTCAAAATGCGTATAATTGGGGGTAACGATGGTCACAAAATCGATGCGTTTGTCAGCAGGTAAGGCAGCTTCCTTTACGGCCATTTCCTGATAATTTTTATACACACGGGCAGGATCCATGTATAAGGCAGCGCCGGACTGTTTAGATTTCTGCGGGTCGGCAGAAAAAGCTCCGCAGACATATTCCGCTTGGCCGTCNNATTTATAGGTATTTATGGTTATTGTATTTTGATTAGAACAAAAATTCTCTCTCAATCTCTCCCGTGGAGGTCGGGCGACATGACTTTGTCATTAAAAAGAAGAGAGCAAAGCATTAAGCCCTCAAGGAAGAGAAAATCAGGCAGGGAGATTCGAAACCCACACCTTGGATATTTTTAAATTATTTCATGTGTCTGCCGTCGCAGAAGGGTTTGTTAAAGCTTTTACCGCAGCGGCACAGCGTAACCCGGTTGCGGGCTTCGTAAGTTGTGCCGTCGGCGGCTTCTATTGGAATACCGCCGCGAACCCAGATCGGACCCTTTTTACCGGCCTGCACATCTTCGATCAACCCGATTGACGGCTTGAAATCCGGCTCGATGGCTTTCCCGTTCTTATCCCAGGCAACAAGTCTGCCGGAAGGACAGTCGCAGGCTTCTTCAATCGCTTTCTGTCTGGCATCCGGATCATCAGATTGCCGTGTGAGCTTCCATGTCCCTCCTGAACGGTGACAGAAACGCGCGCTGGCGCAATAATTCTGGGCATCGGTCAGTTTGAGGTCGGGCCCGACGATTTCACCGGCCTGTTCCAGGTAGGGAATACGCGCCGCCTCTTCCGTGCCATCGAATTTAGCCTTAGTGTGGGAGCCGTCACAGAATGGTTTGGTTTTAGAACGGCCGCACCGGCAAAGCGCGTAGCTTTCCTGCAGAGGGTACTTTTCACCTTCTTTCCAGCCGTGACACTGGCCTTCAGCATCCACGCACATGATCTGCTCGGAGAGCGGTACTCCGCCGGTTACCAGGTAAGGACCGTTGGCGGTGACTTTGACCTTATATTTGGCTGCTTTAGGACTGCTTTTTGATTTTGCCATTTTCTCTCCTTTTCTTTTAGCGTTCACACATTTCGACTTCGGTCGAAAGTATTTCGTCCGCCCGATGCGGACTCATGCTATCAGCGTCCAGATATTGAGGAGATTTAAGATTTGGCCGTATTTTTCAACTGAGGACATTGTAGCACAATTTTAGTAAGTAGTTGTGAGTACGAGTTAACAGTGAACAATATTGTTATTTGTTCCTGATACAAATAGTAAAACAAGCAACAGCCTCAAATGTTTGAAATGGCGTTGTTTGTGATGTAAACTGAATAATCAGTAACACAAGAGCGATATCATAAAATAATGGCAAACGAGGTGAACTTTTTTGAAGATAAGTATTACACCGGTAAAACAAAGCAAAATTAACAGTGTAGACATGAAGCATCTCACATTCGGGGATGTTTTTTCCGATCATATGCTGATAATGGATTATAAAAACGGACAGTGGCAAGATCCGCAAATCGTGCCGTATGGGGAGATCAGTATTTCACCCGCCCTTTGTTCACTGCATTATGGACAGGTGATATTCGAAGGGATCAA
>PMBW01000362.1 GCA_003153075.1 Dehalococcoidia bacterium
GTTGTTTTGCCGGCGCCGTTCGGGCCCAGAATGCCGAATACTTCACCTTGTTCCACCGAGAAACTGACACCGTTGACGGCCTTGACATCGCCGTACTTTTTCTCCAGATTGACCACTTCAATGATTTTGCTCATCTTTCCTCCCTGACAACCGAAAAACTCATGAACACCTTCAGTATAAAAAGAAATCCCCCCGTCTGCGCCGTGCATTCGGGGGGAATATTACTGGAGGAGAGGATAGTTTGAAACTGGTCACTTGACCAAGTGATGCTTAACCGCCAGAGCCACAGCTTCGGTGCGGCCGGTGACTCCCAACTTGGCCAGGATATTACTGACATGAAATTTGACGGTGGATTGGCTGACGATTATCCGTTCGGCGATTTCATTATTGGAAAGCCCCTGCACCATCAAAGCCAGGATTTCCAGTTCACGTCCGGTCATTTCCGGATGGGGCGGCGCAGGTTCGCTGACATTTTTCATCAATACCTGCGCAGCCTCCGGCGAGAGGCTGGGCTGCCCGGCCACAGCCCGGCGCACGGCCTTGATCAGGTCTTCCGCCGAAACATCTTTGAGCAGATAACCGTTGGCGCCGGCTTTGAGCGCGCCTTCCACATATTCCTTTTCCTTGAAGCTGGTCAAGGCAATGATCTGGATCTGCGGCCAACGTGTTTTAATCGCTTTGATTGCAGTCACGCCGTCCATTTTCGGCATCAGCAAATCCATCAGAATTACATCGGGCTGCAGGCGTTCGGCCATACGAATAGCTTCTTCACCGTCTCCCGCCTCGCCTACCAACTTCAAATCATCGTAAACCGAAAGCACGGTGCTCAATCCGCTGCGCACCACCATGTGGTCGTCCACCAGTAAAACCCTTATCGGCTTGGATTGTGTCATTTTAAAACCTCCACGGCATTTTCATGCCAATCAACCGTTAATTCGGTGCCTTCGCCCGGCTTACTATCTAATTTTAATATTGCGCCGATCTGGTTAGCGCGTTCATTCATATTACCCAGGCCAAAGCTGCCCTGCGCCGCCTGATTCAGATCAAATCCGTGCCCATTATCGATGATATGCAGCGAAACCTGCTGCGGTCGGCAGTGCAGAGTTATCTGAGCACGGCTGGCTCCGGAGTGTTTGGCGATGTTGTTCAAAGCTTCCTGGGCAATGCGATAAAGCGCGATTTTCACATCAGCAGGCATGGCACAGGCGCCCTCAACTTCCAGCGTCACCGGCACCCTCGCCCGTCCGATTACGGATTCTGAGAGCTGCCGCAGTAAATCTCCCAACTCGGCATCCGCCAGGGCAGCCGGCCGCAACTCAAAGAGCAGGGTGCGCATTTCCGCCAGCGCTCCGCGGGTCAATTGCCGGACTTCTTCCAACGTTTTCAGCCCTTCGTCCTGATTGCGCTCCCAGACTTTAGGCAGCACCTCGGCGATGAGACTGGTAGAAAAAAGCGTCTGGCTGACGGCATCGTGCAAGTCGCGCGCCAGGCGGATACGCTCTTCTTCGGCGGTTTTCTCTTTCAACTGCTTTGCTTCCGTTTCTTCCGCCCTCTTCTGCTGGGTACTGTCAATGCCGATGCATAACACTTCTTTCAAGTTGTTCGCCTCATCAAAAATAGGTTTATAAGTCCAGGTGATCCACACTTTATCACCGTTTTTCCGCAGGTTTTCCTGCTCGTAATGCAGGTATTTTCCGGGATCCGCCGCGACATTNNTCCGGCACCTGACCGGCGGAGGTAAAGTAAGGAAGGATCGTGCCTGCCATATTATGCCCCAACAATTCCTGTTCGCTGAACCCAAAAAAATCCGCCCCGAAGGTATTGATAAACGTAATGTTGCCGATAGTATCGATTTCCATGATAATACTATTGGCATTATCAATTATGTGGCGGTATTTGACTTCACTTTCAAGCAGGTTTTCCTGGGTGACCTTCCGTTTTTCAATTTCACGTTGTAAAAACCAGGAAAAGAAAATCAAAGCGATGCCGGCAGCAATCAAAGCCACCGGCCAGGCGTTACTGAAATTGATCAAATACCCGAGGCCGATAAAAACGAGAATAAACCCCGGAATTAACCTGCCCACACTGAAATTACGGCTGCCCGGACTAAAATAATCGATGGCTGCCTGAACAATAAAGATGGAACCGAGCCCGATTAAAAAGACTTTCCACCAATCCCCCGAAGACATTATATTTTGCTGGGGGAGAATCAGCAGGATGGCCGTTAAAATCATCAACAGCCCCCAAAAAACGGACCGGCCTGGACGGGGCTGTTTTTTGCGCCGCTGCCGGTTTTCCTGACGCAGCCGCCAGAGTTCAGCGTGCAGCTCCTTTATCTTTTGATCAGGCTGCACGCAATCTTCCTCTGCCGAGTTAAATCCGGATTTTCCCGGTGTTTTTTCATCTGCCATAAAGGCCACCGTTGTAAACTCAATTATGTACCGCTATTATAGCACTTCACACGTGCTGTTCTGTTCTTTTTTACCACCACATTCCGTTCAATACCGCCACGCCGGCGCCGATAAGGATCAACGGCCACCACTGGCCGACCCCGAGCATGAACATCACGCCCACGGCAATGAGGATGCCGCCCCAGACGAATCTGCCGCGGCCCCGGTGCCCGCATTCGGGCTGCGCGCGTCTGATTAAACCGCCAATAATGGAAATAGCTCCCAACCCGATCAATAACCACTGCCACCAGGTGCCGACACTCAACCAGCCGAACTGATTCGCCAGAAACAAACCGCCTAAAAGAATCAAAATCAAACCGCCGGTTAAGCCGTGAAAGGGACGGCTATGCCTGGTTTCTCTCATTTTTTCGCGCCATTCCCGGCGCTGCTCCCGCCAGTCTGTATAAGTCGGTCCCTGAGTTCCGGGATTTGTACCACCCTGCGGGTTATTTCCCTGGTTGTTATCTGCCATTTTCAGCC
>PMBW01000317.1 GCA_003153075.1 Dehalococcoidia bacterium
TCCACCGAACCCATCACCGCATTGGTGTTTGGCGAGGAGAAGAATCCGAACCCGAGCCCCAGCACGACTAGACTGATGACAATAAACCCAATATTTGTGCCGTTGCCGACAAAAATGAGCATAGCTAGTCCTGCGGTTGTCAGTGTCATGCCGAACGAAGCAATGATCAGTGGTTCTATTTTATCCGAAAGAATACCCGCGACCGGTGAAAAAACAGCCATCATAATGGGTTGGGCAATCAGGATTAGCCCGGCTTTTTCGGGTGAGAATCCCTTGATATACTGCAGATAAAGACTCAACAGGAAACTGACCGCAAAGGTCGCGCTGTAATTGATTAACGCGGCTAAATTGGAAAAAGCAAAGACAATATTGTTTCGGAATAATGCTATCTGCAGGATCGGATATTTTTGCTGTCTTTCCCACCTTACGAAGATAATCGCCGCGACCACCCCTGCGATGATCAGCCAGAAGCCCCAGAGAGCGGGGAAAACGGAGAAAGCGAACATGATTAGAACCAGCGCTACGCCGTAAATGGCCGCTCCGGGCAAATCAAATTTTTCGCCTCTGGCGTCTGCCCATTCTCCTTCAAGTTTCCAGAAAGCGATTGCTGTGATTATCAGGCCGAGTGCAGCATTAAAAAAGAAAATACCCTGCCAACCTAAATACTGTGTAAATAACCCCCCGGCCAGCGGACCGATCGACAATCCGGTGTAGGTTGCCGCGACGTTGATCCCTAAAGCTCGCCCACGTTCTTTTGGCGGAAAAACTGAGGTCAGAATCGCCACTCCTGTCCCGAAAATCATCGCCCCGCCTAGCCCCTGCAGCGCGCGAAAGACAATTAACCAGATACCGGAACCGGCAGTGGTACAAAGAATTGAGGCCACGGCATCGATGATGATCCCGATTCTGAAAATCAACTTTCGGCCGTGAAGATCGGCAAACCGACCGAACGGCACCAGAAACAGGGCCGCCGCTAATAGATAGGCAGTAGCTACCCAGCTCAGGGTAATCGCATCCAGGGAAAATCTTTTGCCGATCGAAGGCAGCGCGATATTCACCGATGAACTCGTAAACGGGGTCAGGAACGAACTCATCGAAGCGATTAAAAGTATGACCCCTTTCGATGTGCCTGAAGGCGCGGGGTTTTCTATTGTCCTGTGTTCCATATTCCCTAAATACTACAATATTGACATTGGGTTGTCCAAGCACGGCCAAACCGGGTGATCGTCAATGTGAAGTCGACTCCTGCCGCCCCTGCAAGCAAAAAGGGGAGCAACCATGAACTGAACTGCTCCCCCTTTTTAGTTACTAAAATAAACTTACCGGCATGTCTCCGGATCGCTGACAGTTTTACGTCTTGATATCAGTATTTTTCCTGGCAAACCTGAAAAGGATTATCCCGATTACAATAAACGCGACGCCGGTAGCCAGCATAAATGCCCCGTTTGCCATGATCGACTGCGCCAGGCCAAAGGCTAACACAGCGGTGTAAATGTTCGTCTGCAGGTTCATTGCCTGGGCATATGTCAATTCTTTAACATTGGTAGGGTCAAACGGTTTACCTGCCAACATATCATTATAGGTAGGCGCGAGGCTGAGACGGTGTTTTGTTAACATCTCCGCGGCAGCTTGCGCGGTTGAGAGACTATCTACAACTTCTCCCTTAGCGACGTCCTCGGTGGATAGTCCCAGCGTGACTTTCTCCGCGCGTAAATAGGTTGTGATCTGGTTGTTCTTGGCAAATCCCACTCCCACGAATGCCCCACCTACGCCTAATCCCACGATCCCCAGTAATAGAACAATGACGGCAGCCATTTTTACGATATTCAAAGATTCCTCCTCCTCCCCCTTTTTAAATATATTATCACCATTTTACTAATATTACAATAATGATGATAATACTAATGTAATGTTTTGCAAAATGCGGGCATTTAAAACGTATCAGTAACAATATGCAGGTTCTGAGTTAAAAGTCAGCTATACCGTCAGTAATAGACATAAAACTACCCGAAGTGCAACCCTTCGGAAGTTAAAGCGGTAAGAAGGGGTCTGTATATTCTTTGATCATTAAAGTAAATCGGATAAGTTATCCCTCATCGCAGCGGGTATAGCGCATGAGTTCTTCCGCCGACTTATGCTTGATCACAAGTTTATCGCGGCCTACCGTGCCTTCCGGTATTTCTGTCACGTCAGTGATTGAATTAAATACGGGCGGCAGCGGGTCTCGCCGGGCCATCAGTTCCAGCGCTCTTTCTGCATTGTATGGGACGATTTGCGGTTTGATGATCGGGTGCGGCTTAAATACAACCGCGGGTCGGGTAGTGTTACTGTCTGGTAAATCTTCCAGGTCGCGGCTGTTGCCGTAGCGGCTTTGCATCTCACTCAACATCCCGAAATCCAGCGCCCGCGCCGAGCAGGCCAGCACGCAAATCGGCATCTCGCCCGATTCCAATCTGTCAATACACATGTCGCATTTCTGCGCCACAGCATCGCTATTATCACTTTC
>PMBW01000163.1 GCA_003153075.1 Dehalococcoidia bacterium
GAGAGTGATTGTTGTATCGGCGAATTTTTTATCTGCGGGGTCATGGGAAACAAAAATAACTGTTACCTTAATTTCCCGGTTTAATCTAACCAGTGTTTCCATAACAAGTTTGCTGGATATCGTATCAAGGTTGGCGCACGGTTCATCGGCCAGCAGCACTTTCGGATTATTAATCAGAGCGCGGGCGATTGCCACACGCTGCTGNNTCTGGCGCGGTTTTTATAAGTACCGGTGCCGTTAAGCATCATTCCAGGCAGGTATACATTCTGCAATGTGGTTAACTCGCCGAGTAAAGCGTATTCCTGAAACACATATCCCAGATATCCCAGCCTTAGTTTCGCACGTCCGCTCTCCGGCAATTTCGTAATATCGTTACCATCAAAAACGATGCTGCCCGAAGTCGGTTGGTCGATCAGCCCCATCTGCCTTAAAAGCGTTGATTTCCCCGAGCCGCTGCGTCCCATAATTGAAACTAAAGCTGCATCAGGAACCACAAACGATACCGAATCCAGAGCCGTGACCCGGACCTTGCCGATGTTGTATATCTTCGATAATTGTCTAATTTCGTACATAATGATCAAATGATCAATGAAAATAGCTTAATATCTCGCCGGTTGAATATCCTGTTTGCCGGCTCCTTTAAAAATTCTATCATGTCGCTCTTGAGCAAGCCAATCCATCAGGCCCCAACATTTTAACTTGCATTATTTCATCTTACCTCAAGGGCATATTCTTTATCTTGTGTTTACTTTACACTTGACATAAAAACAATAATTTCATTGCCGTCACGCTTAACCCATCATTTTAATCAGCGAAATTCAGCTCTGCGTTACATAACTACCCGCCGTATGTCCGGCTTGATAATTGTTCAAGAACTTGTAATATTCTTGTAAATATTCTGCAGCGCGCAATAGTTTGCTGGTTTTGTCTTTGTAAGAGCAGCCGGTATTTTTGCCAGGGAACCGGGGTATTAGCTATAATAGGATAATTGATTGTTTTAGAACGCTGCAATAACAAAGCTGGATGGATTTGAACCGGATTGGAAATTATTCAGAAAGTTGACACAATGCGTTTAACATAACTATCAGGACCCGAAGCATTACAGCAGATTGGGTGGCGGATCTACCTTTGCTCACATATTCGCAAGTTGGGTAGGTGATTTTTTACCTGCAGCCCATGACTGTGATTATGTTTATAACAACCGGTAATAATTAACAGGACTTTATCCGGGATAAAGTCCCAGGAGAGAATGAGACTTGCACGAAGATTACTACCCCGAATGGTGGGACAAATGGTTCAAGAGTAATTACAGGAAAAAAATCAGATTATTACACAAAACAATAGGTAGACAGAATATTTTCGAAAGAATGCTCGATTTCTAACAGTGAAATCTCTCTGACAAACTTCTCGATCAATTCAATATCATTATAACCAGGTGGCATCCGCTTATCGTGTCCCCGTGAACAATCAATTGTCCGTTTCAAGCGACTTTTTGACAACCTCTACGCCTGATGATAAACTTTGTTTAATTTAACCGGCGGGTGCAAACTTCACATATTAGGGCATAGCGGCTTTTTACCCGTGGTACCTTCGCCGCTTCCCGGAAATGCTTAAACATAAGGAGATTGACATGAATTTAAAGGAAATGGAAGAAAAGATAAAAAGCCTTGAAGCGAAAGTCAGGGAACTTGAGGACATCGAACAGATTAAAATCCTCCAGAAATCCTACGGTTATTACATGGATAATCTGATGTACGACGATGCGGCGGATCTTTTCACCGACGACTGTCATGCATTTCATATTGACGGCAGGGAAGCGCTCAAAGCATCCTTCAATACTTTTACGACAGACCGTTTTGAAGGCACCAAAAAGCTGTTCCTCAAACAACAGTTAATGGGGGTTATCCATGTCGATAAGGAAGGGAAAACAGCCAAAGGCAGATGGAATATGCTTTGTCTGAAAACCGATTATGTCGGTGATGAGCTCGAATCAATCATCTCCCATGGGGTCTACGAGTGCGTATATAGAAAAGAAGACGGTATCTGGAAGATCAGCAATCTGGTTTTCAACAGCAGTTTCCAGACTACNNACCGGAAAATAATAGCTGGAAAAGCTGAGTGCTGTAATTAAAGAGCCGCAATGGTTTTCTATCGCGATAGGCGCCGGTATTTTAACGGACTTTAAATTGCTTCGTCGTTTATTTTAGTTGACATAAAACAAGAAATCAGGAAACATTAAATATTGACTTTAATGCTGGTACCGTCGATTCTAACTTCAAAGAGCGACTCATCTTTTGCAGCCGGTCCTCCAACTACTTTGCCGGTTGTCACATCGAATTTGGAGCCGTGACGGGGACACATCACAATTTTACCGTCCAGCACACCCTTGGAAAGGTCGCCTCCCATGTGAGTGCACTTCCCGCCGATGGCATAATAATGTCCGTCGAAATTGGTGATCAGGATGTCTTTACCGCCTAATGTCAACCCTTTCATTTTTCCTTTCGCAATTTCACTGGTTTTGGCGAGCTCTATAAAACTCATTTCAATTAGCCTCCATTGTTTTGCTAATTTCAATAATAAGTAAGAAATATATATAAGTTATAAAATTCCAGCAGAAGATGTAACAAAACTGTGAAATCCCGCTATAAGGTTAGTGTATCTTTGCGGAATCAATCGGAGCAATCGTAGAGAAAGAATCCTTGAAGGCTTGAATTCATTACTCAAAACTTATTACGCATAACTCAATACTGAAAATCGAAAATAAATGTCACATATTTGTAATGGTAAAAGTTCAAATTATATAACTATTACACGCCTTGGCAGGCATAATGTGTTGAAAGAGGAGGATGATGATGAAAACAGACGCAATTATTCAAAATAATGTAATTTCAGAATTAAAATGGGAGCCCAGTATCGATGCCTCGAAGATCGGGGTGACGGTGCAGGACGGCGTTGTCACATTGAGCGGATATGTGAATACGGTTGTTGAAAAAATGGCCGCTGAACGCGCCGCCAAACGGGTGTCCGGGGTCGAAGCGATCGCTGAAGAGATAAAAGTAAAATTACCGCAATCGTATGAAAGGGATGACGCCGATATCGCCGAAGCTGCCGCAAACGCATTGGAATGGAATGTGCTGGTGCCCCACGACAAAATTAAAGTTCAGGTAGAAAATGGTATGGTCATTCTCACCGGCGAAGTGGAAAAAGCCTACCAGCGGGACGCCGCGCATAACGCAGTTTGTTGCTTGATGGGTGTTAACGGTGTCACCAATCAGATTTCCATTTCATCGTCGGTCAGTCCGGTTGGGATAAAGACTAAGATTAAGAACGCCATGAAACGGCATTCCGCGATCGATGCCCGCGATCTTATTGTCGAGACAGTTGGCAGTAAGGTTATACTCAGCGGCAGCGTGCATTCCTGGATTGACAAACAGGAAGCAGGTTCCGCCGCTTGGGCCGCGCCGGGTGTCACCGATGTGGAAAATAATATTGTCGTATTGCCCGCGTCTGAAATCTACGGCGAGCAAGCAGCTTAGTAAAGGTATCAACAAATGCCACAAAAAAGGGGGTTAAACCCCTTTTTTGTTGGGTTTGCTGCTCTCCTGCCGTTGATACCAGGAAAGATTCATGCCCATTCTCTCAGGCTGTCCGAAAATAGTCGTTGGTAATGATTAATATGCAAAATTTAACTGCGATTAAAAGTATTTCGCTTAAAATGACTCAAGATTCCTCCCACATTTCCTCTTGAAAATTCTCTGAAATTTGGGACCAATGGCGATCAGGTTGGGAATGACGGGTCGTGAATATTAGATTCCAGCTTTGNNGACAATCCAGGAAATTTCGGACAACCCTCAGGTTAGGGTAGATATATCAAGTAAATATTAACTTTTTAACGCCCTGTTGGGCATCTGTCATTCTAGCACGAATAAGAGGGAGGACTTTCGCCCTCCCTCTTATTAAAATCAAAGTCAACTCTGTTTTCTATAAAGCCTTACCTTTCCTGACCGGCTTGGTTTCCTTAAAACCGGGCGGTGGTTTTATCATCATCATCGGGATATCCGTCGCGCGAAAAACCTTCACCGCCGCATTTCCGACATCCCATCGCCGCAGTGTTCGTCTTCCGCGGCTGGCCATGACGATCAGGTCGGCTTTTTCTTCCATTGCGAAATGGGGGATTTCCTCTTCGATTTTCCCGATTAGTACGGCAATCGTTGCGTGCACGCCGTCATTTTCCAGTTGCTGCGCTATACGCTGTAAGTACGCGTATCCGGATTTAGCCATTTTCCCGATGGTAACCGGTAAATCTCTCATTGGGTCGGGTGCTATTTCTCCCCCTACAAAGGCAGAAGGGGTGCCGTAATAGAGGATGTTCTTGGCGAATTTCCCCTCTGTTTGTTCTATACGTTCGCCTTGCGGATTTTTCACACGTACAGCTTCGGTCACTGTCACCAGTATCACTTGCGGCACCTCGCAGCCCTTGGCGATTTTTTCTACATGAGGCAATACTGTCTCGGCCAGTTTGGAACCGTCCAGGGGCACTACTATTTTGTTATAGTCCATCTCTAATCTCCTTCAACTACCTTTTCTTGTTTGTATACTATTTGTTAACAGCTTGTGCTTTCTGTTTCTTATTATCTTTGGTATCAGCCATCCGGCAGCCGGGCGGTGCGATAAGCAGCACCGGGACGGTAGAGTGATGCGAAACCCTGTCTGCTACGCTGCCGAAAAGCCAGCGGGTGATGCCTGAACGTCCATGCGTGGTCATAACGATCAGATCAACCCCGCTTTTTAGCGCATATTTCATTATTTCATCGGCTGCGCTGCCGAATAATAACATTGATTGCGCATTAATACCGGAATCATTGCTGAATTCCTGGGTGATTGCCTTGATATAGTTATCGGCTTCTTGCTGAATCTGTTCCAGCAGATTGGAGAATACCACTGAACTGGCGGAAAGGGCGTCCGCTCCGATATAAGTGGGTTCAACCACCCGTAAGAGCACAACTTCGGGTACATTGCAGCCAATAGCGATCGCTTTGACATGCTGCAGGGCGCATTCTGCCAGATCCGAGCCATCCAGCGGCACCAGTATTTTTTTATACATCTATACCATCCTTTTGGTTATGTTTATCATCACCGGCCTGTTTTTCTGACATATTCTTTGCCTTTGATCAACCTGAATATTTTGCGCCCGCATGAAGGGCAAACACCCTGTACGGCATGTTGCAGATTTTTCAGAACGACATGCCGCGGCTTTTTGATTTCTTTCATCTCACCGCATTTCAGACAATACCCCTGTACTGGCGGAACAGCTGTGTCGGTAAGTGTTTTAAACTCACGGGCAGATATGCTTGCCGGTTTGATTTCTTTGTGGTTAGTCGTCAGCTCTTCCAGGAAGTAATTTAATTTTGCCGAAGCGACGCAGACAACCATGTCAGCCCCGCCGTAGTAAACAAAGAGGCGGTCGTTTATGATCACCGCTCCGCAAGGATAGACCACGCCTGATTTCCACCCCTCATTCTCGTAGGATGCGACCGGTTCTAAAATCGGTTTTTTCGTGCGGGCCAAAACCTTGGTTGGGTCTTTTAGATCGAGCAGCATTGCCCCGATCTTATAGCGTGATTCATCACAAGTGCCGACGGCCTGATAAATGAGCAACCAGCCGTCTTTGGTTTTCAGTGGGGGTGGTCCGCAACCAACTTTCAGACTGTCCCAATCCGAGCTTAATGCCCGCGTTGGTATCATGAATTGCCCTTCCAGAAACCTGGTTTTTCCGTCAAAATCCAGGTCGTCAACAAAATCGATCAAGATATTAGGGAAAACACGATGGAATATTACATATTTGCCGTTGATTTTCTCCGGTAAAATACAGGCGTTCTTGTCCACAATATAAGGTTTGGAGATCAGTACCGGTTTTTTCCAATGCCACCGTTGAGCAAGAAAATCATCCAGGTTAATGGAACTTAAAGCTACCCGCGGCGGGCTGTGCCCGTCGTAAGCTACGTAAGTCATGTATACCTGTTTCCCGATTCTGGTCAGGCGCGGGTCTTCGCAGCCGCCCATACCGCCGCCGCCGGATACATACAAGCCGGTTATTCCGCCCGTGTAAGGTCGGGTCGGGGTTACTCCCTCAAAAGGTTCACGTGGTAAATACACCGGTTTTTCCAGACGTTCCTGAATATGCAGTCCATCCGCGCTGGATGCATACCCCAGTACCGATACATCCGTTTCCCCGATCGCCCGGTAAAGGATATGCACCTTGCCGCCTTCATAGATCGCGGCTGGATTAAATACTGCCTTCGTCTCCCACAGATTGGACGGATCAGGTATTAAGATCGGGTTGTTTTCAAACCTTTCCAGCGTGATCTGGATATTGGACACTCCATTGATTTTATCTTTATTTCTCGCAGCCATTTCTTCTAACCTTCTGTCTGGTTACTTCTCCAATACCTATTTTGGGAACCGCAAGGATACTGATTCAAGCGGTAATCCTGTTTTGATTGCTTTTTTGATATCGCCCTTCTCTATGGTAATTCTCGATGAAAACCTTCCCCAGCGATTCCGTGGGGTTGGAATCAGGCAAGATTTTACAACCGCGGGACACTGCCGTGTGCGACGAGACTGCCGCATTTTTCCCCAACAAAGTATATTCCGTCATGCCGTTACGGTCGCTGCCAAAACCAACGTAACAGAACTGACCGATATTTACATTTTCATCCGCAATACAGGAATCGACAACACTGTGCAAACCCACCGAAGCGTTCGACATCAGAATCGAATTTTTCACTACGGCCTGTTCATCTACATGGACGCCCGGGGACAGCACGGAGTTTTCCACCCGTCCCTTGATCAAGCACCCGGCGCCGATGATGCTGTTCTGGACGTTATCTCCTGAATACTGTTTTAGCGCCTGGTCATTTTCACAGGTAAGGATTGGCCATGTTCCCCCCAAAACGAACGGCGGGTCAACGCCTGCCATTTCCAGGCTGGTGGTGTAATAAGCATCGATCGTCCCGACATCCCGCCAAAAACCATCGTGTTTGTAAGCGTAGACTTTATCCTGTCCGACCATGCCAGGGATAATGGAATATCCAAAATCATGTAGTGAGTCAGCCTCCGCCGCATCTTCCATCAACCGTTGTATGAGGACATCCTTATTAAAGATGTAGATGCCCATTGAGACCATATTACTGTGCGGCACATCCGGTTTTTCGATGTATTCTGTGACATAGCCGTCACCGCGCAGTGTCATTGTGCCGAACCTATGCGCTTCTTCAATCGGCACTGGCACTACCCCGACTGTGACATCGGCTTTTGATTTTTCATGGAAGGCTAGCATTTTGCGGTAATCCATCCTGTAAACATGGTCGCTGGGCATGATCAGGATCCTATCAGACGATATTTTTCGAAAATAATCCAATTTCTGATAAATTGCGTTCGCCGTGCCGGTGTAGGTGCCGTTGTTCTCCGGCTCTAAAATTGCCAGGTTGCTTTTTGGGGCATTCTGACTTTGCCACTGGTAAACATAATCAGCCAGTTGGTCACGTTTGTAATCTACCAGCAGCGCGGTGTTACGGATTTCTGAATGGTAACAATTGCTCAGATTGAAATCTATAAACCGGTATTTCCCGGCAAAAGGCAATGCCGGTTTTGGCCTGACCTGACAAAAAATATCCATCCGCGTGCCTTTCCCGCCGGCCAGAATTGCAGCTGTCAGCCTGTTCATTTTTATCCTCCTGCCATGGTTACTAATGAAAATTCGGCGATATATTGCCGAATTTTCACTTTCAAATCGATAACAATCGAAACACGAAATCGAAGAATATTACAAAGTCATATACAATCGGCAAGGTTCATTCGAACCGCAATCGTGATAAACATGGTTTCCGTATTGCGTAAACTTACGGGTTTGATTTAATGCTCCTCTGGTAAACCAGACTGTTTCAAATGCTTTACAGGAAGGGCAAAAAACCATTACTTCCTTCGATAAACGGTTATCCTCGGCGACTATTGCATTCGGAACCAGACGATTTTCCATCACAGACATCGACATCAAATTGTACCTCGCAAATAAATTGATAATTCAATCCTAGTTGAAAAATAATCAAGAAGTTATAAAATACGCGCAGAAAATATAACGAAAATATGGCATTTTTACCGGACTGATTTCCCGAAAATGTTATAAGAATGTAATCAGTTTGGTTGGAATTTTATAACTATTTCAGATTAATTACCCCATAATTATTTTAAGTTGTTTTGCGGATATTGAATCCCGGTAAAAAGAAGGGGTATCATGCAGACCGGTGTTTCGGTGCATTTTGTGAGTACTAATGTAAGTAAATGTTTATGTTTCCGTTGCCCGGTGCAAACCTCTAGTCAATGTGTAAGCAGCAAAGTCGCGGAGATCAAAGAAGCCCTGAACAAACACCCTTTGATCCGTGAGGAAGTACCCGGTGTGTATTGCGCAGCTGGTCCTGCCACGTGCATGGACATTAAACCGGAACATGAGTGCATGTGCGGAAGGTGTGTTATTTTCCCTGAGTACAAGCTTTTTAATTTTCAGCCGATGGGGCACTATTGCCGGGACGGCAACGCCAAATAACTTTGAATAGGAATTTTAGAATTATTAAAAACAATAGGGAACGATGATTTAAAGGAGGAAACCGTGTTAAGAATCGCTACAAAAACAAAATTGATCCCCGAAGAAGTGATTAAAAAAGCGATAAAGTACTTTGGACCGGAAGGTTACAAGCTTAAGATAATAAATCAAACGGAAACATCCGCAGCTTTTGAAGGAAGCGGGGGAACCATCGAGTTATCGGCTTGTAACGATGACGGTAAAACCACAGTGGATTTTCTTTCGAAGGAATGGGATTTTCAGGTTAAAGAGTTTATCAGGATGATTCGTTGACTTTATGTAATCTGAATGAGAAAGGCAGGAGCTGTACATGGCGGATTTTGTTGAAGTGATGAAAACCAGTGATATTACAGATGGTATGATGAAGCGGTTTGTAGTTGAGGAGCAAGATATCGTAGTGGCGCGGGTGGATGGAAAATATTATGCCGCGCAGGGGCGCTGCCCCCATATGCGCGGATATTTATCACGCGGCAAATTAAACGGCACCGTAGTGACATGCCCCATTCACGGCTCCCGGTTTGATTTGAAGAACGGCAAAGTAGTGCGGTGGGTAACCGGTAAAGGCTTCATGTCTTTGATGGGCAGGCTGATGTCCGCAATGGGTGCGGCGGCAAAATCAGAAAAGCCGCTGGCAGTTTATGAAGTTAAAATTGACGGCGAACGGGTAATGGTAAAGGTGACTTAATAAATACCATTGCTTTTAGTGATATTCCGCAATTATTGTTATAGTTATCTATTTATATACTACTCGTTATTTATTAAATATATAACCAGTCTTTGGTACCGTGCTGATAATTTTCGGGTCGGCGGGGTCGACCTCTATTTTTTGCCGCAGGCGGCTGACCCAGGTTCTCAGTATCTGCACATCGTCCCGGTACTCCGGCCCCCAGACTCTGGCTAACAGGTCGTAATAAACCATCAGGTGACCGGCATTGCCTGCCAGTTCATTCAGTAATAACCACTCGATCCGGGTCAGCTTCTCTTCTTTGCCGCGGATCAAGATTCGGCGTTCGTCGAAGTTAATATTTAAATCGTGAATCATCAGTTCCTTGGGCGCGCTCTTCCTTTCGGGTGAATTTAACCGCCGTCGGATTGCTTCGATTCGGGCCACCAGTTCGTCCGGGTTGAACGGTTTCGGCAGATAGTCGTCGGCGCCTAAACCTAGTCCTTTTATTCTATCGGCATCATCGCCCCTGGCGCTGAGCATGATCACCGGCACGGTAGAGAAAGCCCGTAATTCTTTTAAGGTTTGAAAGCCGTCCATTTTCGGCATGATGACATCCATCACCACCAGATCCGGCTCTTGTCCTTGCACCTGTTCGATGGCATCGATGCCGTTATTGGCTAGAAATACTTCGTAATTCAATAATTTTAACTTGGTCTTGAGAAAGTTCAGGATACGTTCTTCGTCATCAACCAATAAAATCGAAAATCTTTTCATTGTTATACCTCTACTCAGGTTCGTTCCTATTTTGTCCGGGTACCGCCCGGGTTAGATAAAGGCAGTGTAAACTGGAAAGTAGATCCTGCTCCGGGTTCTGATTCCACCCACATCCTCCCGCCGTGCGCTTCTACCAGGCGGCGGCAGACGATCAGCCCCAGTCCGGTTCCGGTGGCTTTGCTGTTTGGCTGTTCCAGCCGCTGAAAGGGCTCAAAAAGTTTTCCCTGTAGTTCCGATGGGATGCCGATGCCATTATCCTTGACGCCAATATGCACCTCCCCGTTTCTTAGCCGTGCGAATACTTCGATCTTTGTGCCGGTATCCGAATACTTCGCCGCATTATCCAACAGATTGTGCAAGATCCGCTGCACCCTGACGCGGTCTCCGGTGATTATTATTGAATCGCCGCAATCAACCGTAAATTGGTGCGACTTTGTTTGTTCGGTCATTCTATTGACCACTGTATCGATGGTTTCCCGGATATTCACCTGTTCTTCCATGATCTGCAAGCGGTTCGCCTGTGCGCGCGCCAGTTCCAGCAGATTAGCGAGGATATCTGAAAGGTTTTCTGCCTCGTAATAGGCGTCTCCGATCAACTGTTTGATCTCCCTGCGGGATATTTTATCCCCTTCGGTCAAAACGGTGCTTAACGCGCCCAGAATGACGGTTAATGGTGTACGCAGCTCATGCGAGACAAGCCCGATAAACTCATCTTTCAACTGGTTCACCTTTTTTAATGAACGCAGCTCGTCTTCCCTTTCCCGTAATGCCGCGGATGCTTTCTGGCTTTCTATCCGCATCGCGGTTTCATACAGTTCCCGCTCGATGGCAGGACCCAGTCTGGCCAGGTTATCCTTCATGATATAATCGGATGCCCCGGCTTTCATGGCCGTGACCGCAGTCTCGTCGCTGATTTTACCTGACATAATAATCACGGGAATATCAAAACCTTTACCTCGGATCATTTTCAGCGCATCCAGACCGCTGAATTGCGGCATGACAAAGTCCGAGATAATGATATCCCACGGCTGTTTTTCCAGCGCCGAACTTAAATCATCCGCAGTGAAAACGCGCTCATAAATCGGGTCGTATCCGCTGCGTTTCAATTCCCGCAGCAGCAGTATTGCGTCGTTTTCTGAGTCCTCGACCAGCAGCATCTGTAAAGCTCTAGCCATCTATTGTCCTGCCGCAAGGCGCGGTTTCATTCAAGACTAACCAGTACAATCCGAGTTGCCGCACCGCGTCTACGAATTGGTTGAAATTGACCGGCTTACGGATATAGCTGTTCGCTCCCAGCGAGTAACCGCTGATCAGGTCCTTTTCTTCCTTGGATGAAGTAAGGATGACCACAGGAAGAAGTTTTGTGCGCTTGTCTTCGCGGATTTTCTTTAATACTTCCAAACCGCCGATTTTGGGTAATTTCAGGTCCAGTAATATAACTTCCGGCATACAGCTCAAGTCTCTGCCGGCAAAATTGCCCTGTCCGAAGAGATAATCCAGAGCCTCCGCCCCGTCTTTCGCCACTACCAGCATGTTAAGAATGTGCGATTTTTTAAGCGCGCGCTTCGTTAGAATAACATCGTCGGGATTATCTTCCACCAGTAATATTACTTTCTCGTCCAAATTATTCTCCTTTTAGTTAACCTTTTTAAGCTTCCAGTTTTGAGTTAATTAAGATCAATTACTCCATACTCACTCATTACTTGCCTTGACAATTATTGCTATTCTATCTCACCTGCCAGGCAAAATACAATCGGTTTGGTTCCGGGTTGCCAGATAATAGTTATAAGTGTACATTTTGTAATTAAATCTCCGCTTTCAACTTTTTCGTTAACCCGATCAACATTTTTCTTATTTCGCTAACTTGGTTGTCAAGTTTCTTATAATCGCTGGAATCTACAAATTTAAGATCATAGGCTAATAATAAATGATATTCCAGCTCAGTCGCTGAACCAAGCGCGATTTGCAGAAAGCGATTGAATTCAACTTTTCCTTCTCTTCCGCAGCCTTCAGCGATATTGGCAGGAATCGATATACAAGCGCGTCTGATTTGGGATGTTAATCCGTATAATTCATCTTTGGGGAAAGCTTCAGTTGCCTTGTATGCCGCAACAGTTAATAAATGCGCTTTTTGCCAAACAGTAAGTTTTTTGAAATCTTGCATGAACTCCTTAATAGTTACCAGTTTTTAGTAACTCAATACTCACTACTCAGAACTCATCATTCCTCCAGCGTAAAATAGAACGTCGCTCCTTTTCCTACCTCGCCCTCAGCCCGGACCCGCCCGCCGTGGCGGTGAATAACCCGCTGTACGGATGCCAACCCGATGCCGGTACCGGGGAACTCCCCCACATTATGCAGGCGTTGGAACGGATTGAACATCTTGGATGCGTATGTCATGTCAAAACCGGCGCCGTTATCCCTGATAGTATAAACGATTTCATCCTTTAGGATTTCAAAACCCACATCGATATGGGATTCTTCACGGCGGGATGAAAACTTGATGGCATTCGATATCAGGTT
>PMBW01000357.1 GCA_003153075.1 Dehalococcoidia bacterium
CTCCGCTTCGCCATCGGTTGGGCTAAACCTTCACCGGCAAGCATATCTTGCTTGACCGCAATCAGAGCTTGACTCATAATCATGTTACCAGCGCTCTGAATACACATCGTGATAATATCCGGCAGAGGTAAGCCGACCTTAATCAGCATCGAAATCGTCCGGGAACACCGGGAAAGCTCGTTGAGTTGCACAATCGGTCCTATTACCGGTAAACGCAATAAAAATCTATCCCAATTAATTCTTCCGGCGGGTGTTCTTATATAGACGACAAGCCCGATGACACCAGCAACTAAAACAAGCAAGACATACACCCCGTATTTTGCTGCCCCATCCGCAAAATTAAGCAATAACGTGGTGATTAACGGCAATTTGGCGCCCATACTGGAGTAAAGAGTGGTAAAAGTTGGCATGACAAAAAATACCATCGCCGCAACTACAATAATCGCCACTACCAGCACGACAATCGGATAGGTCATCGCGCTTTTTACTTTCTTTGCCGCCGTTGTGGTTCTTTCTAGATAATCTGCCATCCTTCTCAAAACCGTATCCAGATTACCGCTCTGTTCACCGGCAGCAATAGTGCGGCAATACATCACCGGAAAAACCTTGGGATGTTTAGCTAATGCCTCAGAGAATGAAGAACCCCCGCGGAGATCGGCAACAATTTCTTCAAGCATTTCCTTAAAGACTTTATTACTGGCCTGGCTTTTAAATAAATCAATGGAAGTCACAATATCGATGCCTGATTCGAGCAGTAATGCCAGCTGACGGGAAAACATAATGACTTCTTTGGATTTCACCGGCGACGTAAATGATATGTTTAGAGATTTCCCGAGTTTCCCCATAGAACCCACCGACTTGATGCTGAGAACTTGATAACCCAGGGAATTTAGTTGAACAACGGCTTTATCCTCATCCGGTGCCACTAATTGCCCTTTGAGCATTTTTTTCTCACTGGTGTAAGCTACATATTGAAAATCCATTTTATTTCCCTCGCAAAACTATTCCGGAGCAAAAGTGCTGCGCAGCACTTCCGCCGGACTGGTAATGCCGGTCTGCACTTTCAGCATTCCGTCCTTCATTAATGAAACCATGCCTTCATTTATCGCCTGTTTACGGATTTCTGTGGTGCTCGCTCCAGTCACGATTAATTTTCGGATACCATCACTCACTTGCATAATCTCAAAAATACCGGTACGTCCCAGATAGCCGGTATAAGAACATGCCTCACAGCCCACCCCATATTGGAATTCCGTCCTTTTCTCGCCGGTCGCCCTCTCGTAGGCGAGTTGCTCAACCAGGGGAGCTTCCATTGACCGTGCGCAATCCGGACAGACACGCCGCACCATTCTTTGCGCCGCTACTCCGATAAGGCACGTAGCGATCAGGAACGGCTCCACTTTTAAATCAACAAGACGGGCAATTGTGCTAGCTGAATCATTAGCATGGACTGATGATAATATTAGATGACCTGTTAAAGCAGCCTGGGTGGCAATGTTGGCCGTTTCGCTATCACGTATTTCACCAACCAGTACAATATTCGGGTCGAGACGCAGTATTGACCTTAATCCCGCTGCAAAAGTAATCCCTGATTGAACATTAACCTGTATCTGGTTGATATTCTTAAAACGATATTCGGCGGGGTCTTCGATCGTAATGACATTTCTCCCCACAAGGTCAAGACTATTGATACTGGCATATAGTGTAGTGGTTTTACCAGAGCCGGTCGGCCCTGTGCTTAATATCATCCCGTATGGAGCAGTGAGCATTGTTTCATAGAGTTTCAAACTGGTTGGTAAAAACCCGATTTCCGCCAGACCACGAGCCGCTCTTGCCTTATCGAGAAGACGTAATACCGCCATCTCCCCATTAACCACTGGAATGGTGGCTACGCGGATATCGATAGCCCGCCCCTTGGCATCGAAAGAGAATTGACCATCCTGTGGACGGAGATGGTCGGCAATATTCATGTCACTTAAAATTTTGATACGCGAAATGAGCGCCCGATTGATACTCAAAGGCAAGGACATCATTTCATGAAGAATACCGTCAATACGGTAACGCACTCTTAATCTATTTTCTTCCGGCTCAAGATGGATATCTGAAGTCCGCGTCTTTACCGCTTCTTCAATAATCAAACTCAGCGCTTGTGCCAGCGGCGCATCTAAGGCGGCATCCAACGCCAGCTTTTCATCGGTGATTTCATCGGAGAAAGAAACATTCGCAATTTGTTTTTCAATTTCACCGTAACCCTTGTAATTCAGGTCAATGGCTTCTCTGACTTCGTCAACTTTCCCGCCGATAGGTTTAACTCTCATCTTGGTAGTGGCGGAAATAGCCTCCAGCGCGAAAACATCGGTCGGATCGGCCATCATCACCGTCAACGTATTATTCGCAATCGAAATGGGGATAACATTCAATCTTCTCGCCATTACTTCAGGGATTAGCTGTAATGCATCGATTTCCGGAACCAGTTTGGCGGCTTTGCCGGTGGGAACAGGCAATTTCTC
>PMBW01000219.1 GCA_003153075.1 Dehalococcoidia bacterium
GAGACTTTTTCAGCACCCTGCTAGACTATTAAGTTAATTCTAGTATTAAAATATTTTAAGTACCCCGAACAAAATATAAAAAACAAAGCAAATATTGAATATAATAAAAGGGCCCAATGTTATTTTGTATAAAAACTTTCTATTTCTATTCCGTTTTAAAGATTGCCAGATATAATAAAACCAATGGAACAAAAATCCTGTGGATAAAATAATTAAAATAATTAGCGTTCTAGTATCCAATAGTTTTCTTCCTTCAATCGTTATCGACCAAAAATATCTACGGGACCAGTGTCCGGTACCAATGTCGGAAAATTCGAACCAGTTCCTTGGTTAACCAAATCAATGCCACTTGAGATTGTCCCTGCCCCAGCAAATATTTCGATTAAACCTCCACCCGCAATAATCACCCCCCAATAGTCCTACACCTGTCCAACCCGCAACAGCCATTACGGTGAAACCAAGGACTATGGTCTGCCCGCCTTGTACAACACCGATTCCTCCTACACCTATCGCTCCTATTCCAAAGGTTGTTTTACCTATATTCACAAGGTCTTGATCTTCCTGTGGAGTCGGAGGGTGAACACCTGAATTATCTGACTTTTGTTTTGTATATTTTTACTATATTTATGATAGATGATACTATTATGATAATTAATATAACTAACTTCAATAACGGAGGAATATGAGGGAAGAAAACAAAAACGCTCAAAAACCATGCTCCGTATAACAACAAAATAGATATAATAACAAGCCAAATAAAACTAGTCTTACTCATCTTACAACTTGTTTATTCATTTTTTAAAAACATTTAAGGTCTTATCCGATATTTATCTATCGTATATATAAATTGCTTACAATATATAGCCGTTGCTTCATTTTGTCAATAGAGTTAGGGGAAAATAAAATACTTCAGAAAATGGATCCCGGTACATTTCCTTCGTCTAGTGTTTAACTGCGTTCTCAACCTGCGCCGGGATGGACTGACTCATGAGACTGAAGTCCAAATTGACCCGGTGATAGAAAACTATAAAACTCGGCAGACACTTTATTAGGAGCAGTCTGTTGGATTCCCACTTTATTGGGGAAGACAATTAAACAGTTCCTTATATTTATATAAATCCTGATTGCTCGAAACTTGATTCTTGACTATTGTTTATTGACTATTGGTTATTGATTATTAGTTATTGATTATTAGTTATTTTGTATGTTATTTAATGCTTGCGATTTTTAATTTGTTTCCGGCTACACAACATTCCCGGCACCTTCCCTGCGTGCACCACTTTTTATAGAGGTGCAGCAACCCTTGCTGCCGCTGGGCGGAATTGACCAGGGCAGGTTTCAGCGCAAACTGCGCCCGCATGTGTCTTTCGACGGTATTTGTTTCTACTGCCGGGTGCTGACAATACAAAGTGAAGGCTTTTTCCGCCAGCGCCGTCTGCCCGTTTTCTTTACCCCACATGTAAACAAACGGCAGCAGGATATTGATCACCATGTCATCCGCCCGCGGCAACCCGATCAGATAATTGCTCAGCCCCGGATACCCTTTCCCGAAATCATAGCGGCCGGCCCAGTAGCCGCCATCCGCCGCCGTCAAACCGTCTGCCAGTAAATGACCGGCCTTTTCGACAGGGACATTACCTACCAGCTCCAACATGCCTGTCAAAAGACCCTGCCGCTGATAACGAGCGAGCAACCCGCACATCCCGGCAATCCGGCGCGCCGGAGCATTTGGCGGACGGACCCGAAAAAGCTTCCAGCCGGCAAAATCCATCACAGCGGTAAGCCGCATTTTTTCCCATTCGTGTTCCAATCTATCGACGTAAGCATAATCCTCAAACGGTGAATACGCGCATTCTAACCGCTGCGACGGCAGCAGACCGGCTGTGCCCAGTAATCGCGCCTGCAAACGGACCTGACATTTTTCCGTTTCGTTTTCCGCATGCAACATAGCTTCCAACGCGGTCAGCGGCGCTTTTTCCGCCAGTTCCCGGAACGGTTCCTGATTATGGGCATATCCCAATGCCGTCATCATCCCGCGGTACAGGCACTGCCCGGCGTCTTCATGCTGTAGTTCCTGTTGAAAGCGGGCGGCTTTTTCGTAAAACCGCGCGGCTCCGGCGGCATCCAGCATTTCCAGCAGACGATCGGGAGAATACGCGCCGGCCCCGGCGCACTCTACCCGGTCTGACACCGGCACAACCGTGTCGTTTTGCGGCTGCCGGAGATAGCGGTCGATCGCCACCGTCTGAATCACCGCGCCGTTTTGAGCGGTAATATCACCGGGATAATCGTGCCGCAGCGCCACATGTAAAACCACGCCGTTGTAAGCCGGATTAAGATGGTGCCCGTGGTTGCGCCAGTCGCTGGAGTTGACATGCACTTCGATATTGCCCTTGAGCGTATGGCGATCCACTTTGATCACCGCATCCCGGAAATCCGAACCGCCTGCTTCGGTGGTTTTCCCCGGGTAGACAACCTGCAGTGCATGCCCGGATTCTGTTTTCAACTGACAGCCAGAACTTAACAGGTTTTGCCAGGCTTCGGTTACTATTTTTTCGGGTATGTCTCCGGGCATTGTTCCGCCTCTTCTCGACACGTTAACGTGTATGCTATCGCATNNATGATCTTCTCCAGATGATTTTGCGGTGAAAAAGCCAGCGCCTCACCGATCATGATCTCCGCGCACTCCGCTAATGGAAACCCGCCGACGCCGGAGCCCAGCGCCGGGAAGGCAATGCTGCGCAAACCGAGTTGATCGGCTGTTTTTAGACTGCTGACGGTCGCCTGCCGGATGATTGCCGCCTCCGTGCGTAAATCCTGGTCCATCACCGCGGCGTGGATGATGTTCTTCGCCTCCAACCTGCCCGCGCCGGTGACGACCGTTTCACCGACACTAATCGGCCCTTTACTCACCGCTTCTTCCTCAATTTCCCGGCCGCCGGCTCTTTTCAGCGCGCCTGCCACCCCCGCTCCCATCCACAGGTGATTATTCGCCGCATTTACCAGCNNATTTTCCCCACCGCTTTTACATTACACGTTTCCGTGTATCTTGTCAAGCACCATATTAAAATGGATGGTATCCTTGATTGATGATTTATCCATTTGAATTCGTTTCGGATTTCGAATTTGGTATTTCGGATGCTCCTGATTTTTCCCCCAGGCTTTCTGATTTAGAAGACAAACCGGAAACCTCATTGGTCAAAATCCTGTCAACTCATAACTGGTTACTCATTACTCGCTACTCATTACTCTTCCGTTTGACACACCATGCCTGCCGCAGGTAAAATGACGTTTATACCATATAGGAGATTGAGCACAGTGTTACCGGAAGAATTGAAAAAACTGATCGGGGTTAGTGGCAGTCCGAAAATATATGAAGTGGAAAAGGGTGCGATCCGCCGGTTTGCGGATGCCGTCGGCGATTACAATCCGATCTATAGCGACGAAGAATACGCGCTTAAATCACGCCATGGCGTAATTATCGCGCCGCCGGGTTTCTTCGGCTGGCAGGTCAAACAGGCCCGCGGCAGTCCCCTTGCCGTCGATATCCCGCCGGAACTGGAGTCCGCTTTTGAACAGGCCGGTTATCCTCTGTCGCTGGTCCTCGACGGCGGTATGGAATACGAATTCTTCCTGCCGGTGCGCGCCGGAGATACTTTGACGGCTGTGACCACCATCCGCAACCTGCGGGAACGCAGCAGCGAGACCGGCAGCATTATCGTCTCGTTCCTCGATACCGCCTATCACAACCAGGCAGGAGCGCTGGTGGCCAAACAGCAATTGATGTTTGTCCGCCGCTCCGCTGATTCACCGGACAAGGAGCCCGCCCATGGCTGAACAATTGTACTGGGAAGACATCGAAGTGGGGACAGAGATCACACCGCTCGCTAAAATCGCTACAACGCAAATGCTGGTCAAATGGGCCGGAGCGTCGGGCGACTTTAACCCCTTGCACTATGACAGCGTCTACGTCGAATCTGCTGGACTGGGGCAGGTCATTGTGCACGGCGCCTTAAAAAGGCAATGGCTGCTCCAAATGATGACGGATTGGATCGGTGAACAGGGAACATTAAAGAAATTCTCCTGCCAGTACGGCGCGATGGATTATCCCAGGCATATGAAATCTATCTCCGAACCGCAACCCGGCGAAATCTGGCACTGTAAAGGCAAAGTGACCAGGAAATATATAGAAGGCGACTTCCATCTCGTCGATTGCCGGGTCGGACTGGAGAACGGTAAGGGCGAAATTACTACCTCCGGCAAAGCCACCGTCATCCTGCCTTCCCGGTCTACTACTGCCGATTCTTGACAAGATAGAATTGGGAGATTCTATTTCAGCCTGCCCCGGAATAGAAAAACCTGATAGTAAACTTACTGCTCAATACTCAGAACTGGAAACTCATAACTCATTACTCAAAACTGTTCCAGCACACAAATATCCGG
>PMBW01000123.1 GCA_003153075.1 Dehalococcoidia bacterium
ATAAGCAACCCCTTCAATTTACCCTGAAACCAGCACTATTTAATCGAAGCTTCGATCTTCTTTAAGTTCGCTAAACCCTGCGTCGCCAGTTCTTCGCCGGTATCCGCATATTTTCTCCAGATCGCCGCCAGCCGGTTGATTTCCTCAAAACTGGGGTCAAAGGATTCGATGCCGAGCGCACCTTCATAGCCGATCTTTTTCAGCGCGGTGAAGAATTCTTTCCACGGCACCAGACCCGTTCCCGGTATCCCCCGGTTATTTTCGCAGGCATGGACATAAGCCAGGTATTCTTTCCCGCAAGTATTGACCGCGCCGGTAAAACTCGATTCTTCCCTGATCATGTGGAAGGCGTCCAGGTGCACCTTGACGTTGCCGGTGCCTACTTCTTTACAATACCTGACGGCATCCTCAGCGATATTCAAAAAGTGCGATTCGAACCGCCCTACGGGTTCGACTGCCAAAACCACATCCCCGGTTTTTTTCGCGTACTCACCCGCTTGCCACATCCCTTCCACCGACCATTTCCACTCGTCCGCGGTGCGCGGCTTGCCGGAAATATAACCCCACGCGGCATAAATGACGCCGCCTAATAATTTCGAATCTATTTCCATGTTGATATCAACCAGGGTTTTTAACTTATTGACACCGTTTTTTCTAATCGCCGGGTCAGGGTCGATCAAATTACAATTACGCGGCATCCCGATCGTCGTCACCAGTTCGATACCCACGTCTTTTGCGGCTTTCTTCACGGCCTTGACCGGAAATTTCTCGGCGTTGGTCATACTGATATCGATGACGTCAAAACCAAGCTTCTTTGCTTTTTCGATCAGCGGCACGCCGTTTTTACTGAAATCTTCCGACCAAATCAGCGAAGCGACACCATATTTAAACATTTTATCTCCCTTCCTTGTGACTAATAATTAAACAACCACGGTTTCAATACCCATTATTTTGCAGGCTTGTAATATCGGCTCGGCGTAATCGCCGTGCATTAAACTGGCATGATGCACAAATCCCTGTTCGATCAGGGTATTATAGAGTTTTTCCAGGTCGGGGACTTTGACCCAGCTCCAGGAACCTCTATTCAGCTGATTTGATTCGATAATAGTGCCCTTGGTCACGAGCATCTTGAATTTGCCCTTGTATTCCTGCAGACGGCATAAAGTCACGACGCCCGGTTTCAGTTCAAATTCGCCGGTGCCCATGGAATGTTCTTTGCCCAGGGTCGGCCCCAGGATGCTGTGGTAATTGATATTCGGTTTGCAGCCCTTGCATGACAAAGACGCCGGGGCATTACCGCAGTGCCAGGCGAGGAACGTATTTTTAAATTCCTGGTGCTGTATTGTCCAATCGATAAAATGCGGCGCCACTTTTCCTAAAGAAGCGCGGTTTTGAATGAGCATCGTCAATGCGCCGTAGATATCCACTTCGCACGCGGTCATGATACCCGAACCGGTCAGCCTGCCCAACACATAACACGCCGATATGCCGTACACTTCCTGGATGGCCGTCCAGCACTGTACGCCCATCGCCGCCAACCCTTTCTCCGCGACGAAATCCTTCAGCGCGTATTCCAGCCGGGCGAACTGTTCGAGGGTATCAGCTTTCACCGTGGACATGTCCGCTTCTTTCTTCATTTCTTTGGTAATTTTTACCAGTTCCGGCGCTCCCTTTTTCAATTTGTTAGCGCGCTGCATGATGTCCAGTAACGCGGTAGGGACTAATCTCTGCTTGAATTTACTGATCATGGCCTCTTCATTGAACATGCAGGTTTCAAACCGCTCCGGACGGGGTCCGACCAGTCCGATACTGGCGCCGATAAATCCTTTCACGATAGCACAGGTGGCTATAAATTTGTTAATAGACTCCGTAAATCTCTTTTCTTCCGGAAAGACGATACCGCCAAAAATAAAGGGAATATCCCGCCGGTGCAATCCGGAGGAGATGGAAAGTGTGCCGCAAAACGAATCCGAAGCCCGCAACCCGTCAATGGAAATGGGGCCTTCTTTGGTGCCGAACAGCATTACGGGTAATTCACAGAAAGCGTTAGCCACTGCCAGCGCAGAAACTTCATCGCCGAATGTCATCGCGCCGATGATAACGCCCTCGATCCCCTTCTGCCGGAAAAGACTGATCACTTTCTGCGCGTCAGCATCGTTCCGCACAAATCCCCGGTCGGTCAGCGATTCATCCGGCACCACTATTTCTAAGCCGGGGATTTTCGCGAAAACATCCAGGCATCGCTTGCGCATCCTGGCGGCCCAATCTTCACCGAAAGGCTCCCGGTGAGCAGGCACAAACCCGATTTTAATATTTTCCACTTTAGTTGTCCTCCTTTAAATAAGCCCAAAACCGATTAATTTGAATTATGCCACATTCCCCTCGATTCGCAAAGTAAATCGGCAATGTACCGGAAATTTTAACTAATTTGAAAATTGGAATTTATTTGAAGCTTGATTATTGTTTATTGGAATTTGGGGAGGTGCCGGTGTAGAGAGGTAATGTGGTGGGCGATTCAAGATTCGAACTTGAGACCCCAGTCTTATCAGGACTGTGCTCTAACCAGCTGAGCTAATCGCCCACAGACTCTTATTTTACGATAAACCGTGTAGTTAAATCAAGCTAAATTGGAAAATGTTTACTTTTTATCAACTGTAAACTCAAGATATTCGCTGTTTCCCGGTAAGTTTCCTTTGGTGTATTTGTTGCTCACCAGGCTGACTACCAGTCTGTTCCAGAAATGATTCGCGCTGGTATTTTCCACGTCGTACTCAATGTTCCATCTTCCGGGATGTTTTTGCAATATTTCCTCAGCAAATACGAGACCAAACTGATATCCTCGATATTCAATGAAAACAGTAAATTCGGCCATAATGTACTTTTCATTTTCCTTTCGGACAAAAGCAAACCCGGCGACCTTGCCATCAAAATAAAAAAGATACGGCCATCTGGTGTTTTCGGTCCAGTAATAAGGTAAATACTTATACTCGTATTCGCCTGCCGGGGTGAGCGGAATTTCCTCGAACCTGGAGAGTTCCCTGAGGTATAACTGCAGCAGTGAACTGATATAGGGCCGGTCACTGATTTTTGCGATTTTAACAGAAAGCCCCATATTTTACACCTGCGCCGGTATTTGAGAAGCATGTAAATAAAAAGGGAGCGTAAAAACGCTCCCTTTTTGGTCTTAACAACCGGATAGCGGAAG
>PMBW01000126.1 GCA_003153075.1 Dehalococcoidia bacterium
ATGCGCCGCTTCGACCCGAATTCTTCCCCTTTCCTGACAGCGGCTCTGGATGTTGGCGGTAATCTTTCACCGGATGATTTAACGCAATTAATTCAGCAGATCATCGAACCCCGGCTCGGGCAGGTGCCTGGCGTCGCCTCAGCTTCGGTTAGCGGCTACCCTACCCAGGAAATAAGAGTTGAACTCGCCGCCAACAGGCTTAAAGCCATGCATGTGACGGCAGCCCAGGTAGTGAGCGCCTTAAAAGCGCAGAATGTCACGATGCCTTCAGGTTCCCTTTCTAATTCCGCACAGACCTTGCCTATCAGCACTTCGGCGGCTTTTCAGAACCTGGATGAAATCAGCAATGTGGTAATTGCGCAATACGGGACCAGAACGGTACTACTGAGTGATGTGGCAACCATCGGACCAAAGACGCTGGACGCAACAAACCTTGTGCGTGTCAATGGGCGAAGCTCAATGATGGTTCAGTTCCAAATGCAATCCGGGGAGAATATTGTTAAAACGGCTGATCTGGCCAAGGCAGAGATGACCAGCCTGAGTAAGGATTTCCCCCAGTTGAAATTCACGATCACGCAGGACAACTCGACCTTTATCAAGCAGTCCGATAACGATGTCATATTGACTCTGATCCTCGGGGCAATCCTGGCAGCTATCATTGTTTTTCTTTTCATGCGGGACATCCGGAACACTATTATTACCGTCGCCGGTTTACCGATCATCATTCTGGGCACATTTGCGGTGATATCGCTGCTCGGTTTTACATTGAATATCATTACGCTGATGGCATTGTCCCTGTCTATCGGACTACTCATCGACGATGCAATCGTCGTCCGGGAGAATATTTTCCGGCACATGGAAAATGGCGAATCTCCGAAGGAAGCGGCAGACAAAGGCACGGGCGAAATTGCTTTTGCGGTCATCGCCATTACACTGACGCTGGTGGCTGTATTCATTCCTGTGGCTTTTACTTCCGGACAGATAGGCAAGTTGTTTAAGGAATTCGGTATTACGGTCGCAGTTGCAGTCTTGATTTCTTTATTTGAGGCCTTTACTTTTGCGCCCTTGCTAACAGCTTATTTTACCAAGCAGATGAAAGTAACTCCCGAAAAAAAGGATATCAAATCCCGCCGGAATGTCCTTTCCGGCAAGTTGCCGGTGTGGCAGACTACCGTAAAAGGGTATCGGGGAATTCTGGCATGGTCTTTGCGATTTCGCTGGGTGATCGTTGTCATTTCATTAGCTTTATTCCTGGCGAGCGGTTGGGTACTGCGCGGAATGCCGCTCACGCTCTTTCCGACCACAGACGAAGGGCAGATTTCCATCAATATCAGCTTGCCCCCCGGGAATACTCTTGATACCACCAACAAGCTAGCATTACAAGTCGAGAACGTTGTAATGGCACAACCGGAAGTACAGCGCAGCAGCACCAGGGTAGGCGCAGGAAGCGGGTTTATCCAGATTCAGCTTGTACCCGGCGTTAAAACGGATGATGTTATCGCCCGTTTGAGAAAATTACTCAGTCAAACCGGCGGTCAAATAAGTTATAGTAAACCCAATCAGTTTGCGGGTGTCGGCGCAGGAATTATGGGGGGCGGCGGACGCCCTGTCCAATTATCGGTGCAAGGCCCTGTTACCGCGGACGTTCTGGATGGCGTCGCTCACCAGATCCTGGACCGTATCAGCGCCGTACCCGGTATCAAGGACGGGACAGTAAGTACTCCGCAGCTTCAGCCGGAATTGGACATTGTGGTTGACCGTTTGCGTTGTGCCGATGCGGGAATCAGTGCAACGACAGTCGGCAGCACAATAGCCACCATGGTTCAAGGCTCGGTGGCTACTCAAGTTCAATGGCAAGGCCGGCTCACTGATGTCACGGTTCAGCTCCGCAATGAAGACATTACGGATACAACGGCATTGATGGCGCTGCCAATCGCCTCATCGAATGGCACGTTGTATCCTTTGAGCGCCCTGGCGAATATCCAGTCAGGGACAGGGCCCACACGTCTTTCGCGGCAAAATCAGCAGGCAATAATCACGGTCGGCGCTAACCTCGAGGGACGCACTCAAGGAGACGTAGCGACAGACATACAAAAAAACCTGGCAAATCTACAACTTCCGGTCGGTGTAACCTGGAAATTCTCAGGACAGATGGCTCAGGCACAATCAGCGTATAGTTCTCTGATATTTGCCCTGCTGCTGGGACTTATCTTTGTTTATATGGTGCTTGCCTCACAATTCGGTTCATTCATCCATCCGCTAACGGTAATGGCAGCACTACCTCTTGCCATCGTCGGATCTGTGGCGGCTATGATTATCACTCATACACAATTGAGCGTCATTTCGATGATTGGCATAATACTGATGATGGGTCTGGCAACTAAGAACTCTATCCTACTTGTCGACTTTATCATCCGCTATCGAAAGGAAGGACTTGAGAGGACAAAAGCAATACTGGAAGCCGGTCCTGTACGCCTTCGCCCCATTTTTATGACCAGTCTGGCAATTATCCTGGGCATGGTACCCACAGCCGCAGCAGTGGGAGCGTCCGGGTCTTTCCGTGCTCCGATGGCCATTGCGGTGATCGGCGGAACTATCAGTTCCACGCTGCTCAGTCTTGTGGCTGTGCCGGTAGTTTATACACTCATCGATGACGTTATAGTAGGGGTTTCCCGCTTATTCCACCGGAAATCCGTCGTTCCCGTTCCTTCAGGATCAGCGACTCTAACCGATGTTGAAGAAGAACCAAAAGTTAGTATCAGGGCTGTTTCTAAACCCGGTGTCAGACAACGCAAATGGTGGCGCCGATGATAAAGAAAGCAGGAGTATTAATATCACTGCTGATGGTAGTCAGTGTGGTTGCGTGCACCAGGGCTCCATCCGGTACTTCGCCAAACAGCCAGATAACTTCACAGTCTCCAAATACGACAAAGTCAACCGCATCAACCCAGACAACACGAGCCACCGGCTCACCAAACAGTAGACCGGCGGCCACTACTCCTGTAACCGGCGCTGCTCCCGCCGTTGTAAAAGGGGACGGGGTTGTTGCCGTTGTAAACTATGCCAACCTTTACTTTGGCACCGGAGGAAAGATAGAAAAAATCTATGTCAAAGAAGGCGACCTTGTTGTTAAAGGTGATTCCCTGGCTAAGCTGGATACCACCAATTTGACGGTGTCATCAGCGCAAGCAAAGGTATCTTTAGATACGGCACAAATAGCGCAAAAGCAGGCTAATTTATCGTTGCAGACGGCTCAAATGACCCTGGATAAAAACAAAGCGATGTCTGATGAGAACGATAGAATATCCAATATTAAAATGCAGATAAAAGCCGTTCAAAGCATCATGCCCAATTTCACCCCTGAATATTGCGCACAACTCCTGAAAATGTATCAACAGGACCTGGACAATGAAAACAAGAACCTGTCAGCTTTACTTGGCCAGACTGATGATGCGGCGGCCAATGCCTATATTTCAGGCCTCTATAGTGTGTTAGCTATTCAGGACGTCAGGACGCTGTTTCTCCAGGTGAAATCGGCGCAAAAAGTTGTGGATTCAGCCCAAGGAACAATCGACCAGGCTCAAAGTAATTATGATCTGATACAAAAACAGTTCGATGATGCTACCATCAAAGCCCCCTTCAATGGTATTATCGCTACTTTAAATTATAGTGATAGCGATATGGTGCCTGCACCCAGTCCAACTCAACCCCCTGTTATTTATCTTGTTGACCCGGGTTCTTTAGCGGTAAACATCAATGTTAATGAATTAGATGTCCCGAAAATTAAAATCGGTCAACCCGCAAGCGTCAATGTCCTTGCATTTCCCGGGACAAAATTAGATGGTAAGATTACGGCAATTTCATCATTATCCGCGATACAGGGCCGTATGGTGAATTATAACGCCACAGTCGGGCTGTCCGTCCCTTCAAGTATTGTAGTCAGGGCTGGAATGGATGCGTCTGTTCAGATAACCGTCGCCGATAGCAACACCCAACAGACTACGCCGTCCCAAAGTCCCGGAAAATCAACACAGCCAGTGCAGACAACAAAATCTCCGGTACCCGATTCTGGAGGTACCGGCACTGCAAACACCACACCGGCTGTTGGCGCAGGCAGCGCCCTTGTACCTGTAAAAAGTGTCGGAAGTATTACCGATCTCACTTATACCAACCTCTATTTTGGTACAGGCGGAAAAATTGAGATGCTCAATGTTAAACCAGGTGACAAAGTTGTGAAAGGCGTGGTAATGGCTAAATTGGATACTTCCAGCCTGGATACCGCATTGACACAAGCCAAAGTAACCCTTGACCAGGCGCAATTAGCTAAAGCCCAGGCCGTAACAGCCCTTCAAGCTGCGCAAACGACTCTGGATAAGACTCAGTTATTAGTTGATTCCAAGACAAATATCTTCGATACCCAATGGCAAGCGAGAGTTCAGCAGATCATGGCGGTGGATCCTGCTGAAACGGGTATGACCTACCGTATACAGACAATAAATTCGCTAACCGCCCAGGCAAATAGTAAAATAAAGGCTTTTACGACCTTATTGGCGCAACCCGAGTTTGCCGGAGTGGTGACATATGATCTGCTAAATGCCAAATATGACACACTGATCGTAGAAGATATCAATATAAAAGCTCTCCAGGTACAAATCGCACAAAAAAACATTGACAAAGCTCAGGATGTTATCGACCAGGCGCAAATAAATTTGAACCTTGCCCAGAAACAGTTGAACGAAGCTATTATCAAGGCGCCATTCGATGGACTGGTAGCAAATGTAAATTATAGCAGCGGAGATACGCTTGCCAATCCAAGCCCATCACAACGGCCGGTCATTTATTTAGTAGATCCGGGCGCTAAGGCCGTGATTGTAACGGTTAATGAACTGGACATGACGAGCATGAAGCTTGGCCAGCAGGCTACCATCAATATCGACGCATTTCCTGGTGTTAATCTAAAAGGCGAAGTAACCGCAATCTCAGCGGTGCCTACAGTGCGGGGAGGGATAGTGGATTATGATATAACGATCACTATCACTATTCCGCCGAATGTTGAAATTAGATCCGGAATGAACGCCAGCGCCCAGATAAAAACCAATTAGTGTTTGTTATCTACAAGATTCTGCTATCTTTTCATCCCACTGAAATTAATGGTTGTTTTTGTATCTAAGCAGGGCAATAAAGAGCGGCAATAACAGTAAAATCAAACCCTCGGGGTGAGTGGAGTGAAAAAGGCTCTTTCTTACCCATGCTGCCTTCGGGTATTGTTGTGCTCGGAATAGACTCATGGGTAGAACGATTCATTAAGCTTTGGCGAAACTAATTGTTATATTTACTTTTTTACCTGCCTCCGGCAGATTTCACGGGCGGATAGTTCGCAACAAAGTTGGTCGACTGCTTCTGCGTTCGGCGATTGTGGCAACACAATTCTATCTTGGATATCCTGGAATAACTTATCGATATCACCATATTTTTCCATCAACACATCATAAGAATAAACACCGTTGATTATTCGTCTTAGTTCATCAGATTCAGGACGTGGAAACGTAATTTGTTTTGTCGTTAATAATTCCATACCTTCTTCAACTAACCGGACTAGATGAGCCGCATGTTTTGTATCATAGCCAAATTCGGCCTCCAAATCGTGCCTGATAGGGTTTCTGTTCTTCTTCCAATCCTGGTATTCATTCCAGTGATGCAATGCATTCTGATAGGCCTTTTCACGGTGTAATATTTCAATAAAGTTAGTATCAATGTGAAATGCAGTTTCCAAATCAGCCCCTAAATGGGTTTGCAACCCGGAAAATGCATTGAGTTGGTCTTTTGTCACCAGACTCTGATTATCCGGCAAACCAAAATCAGTCCGAGATGGCTGCCTGGAAATAGGGTGTAAAAGCCACTCGCGGTGCTGTTTAATACGATGTAGTTGACTTGCAGCATACCCTGAAAATGTACGGATCACTCTGGTAGACAAGAACAGATCCCTATTTTTCTTAATCGTTTCCCATGTATCGCTCGAACTAATTATATGAGACGTAGGAGTGAACAATAGCTCTAAAATCTGATGGTTGTTGGCCAAAGCCAAAGACATAAATTGTCGCAGCTCCCAAAACGTTTCGTCTGGCGATTTTGTTTCGATCGTTTCTACCTTATTCAGAAAGCCGTAGTAATACTCAGGCGGTGCGATAAATACACCACGTATATCTATGTCAGAATCAGGTCTGAAGGTACCGTAAAGTCGGCTGCCGGTAATGCATTTATATAACAACCCGTAGCTCAGTATCTTTTCTTTGAATGCTTGTTTTTCTGCGTCTATTTGTTGATTTGTTTTTTGCATTTTATTCCTTTCAACAACAAAAATAAGAGCATAGTGTTCCTATTTTTGTAGTTTTTCACCTAAGTCATCTTCGTAATACTTTCGGGCCAATTTACGCAATGACTCCTTGTCACCTGGAGCCACGGCTCCGGTAGCTACCAGTTCTAGTGCATACTCTTTGATCATACCTATCAATGGGGAAGCTTTGATATCCAACATTTCCATGATTTCGGTGCCGCCCAGCGGGTATTCAATCTTGGTTGATACTGCCAGCTGTACATCATTTACCATTTTCCGTAAGTTCTCGATTACATCGGCTCGCGGATTTGCGCTAGCAGCAAGATCGGAGGCAACCAAATCCATCAGCATATTGATATCATTGTAGTTATCAGCAGACACACGGCGAATTAACCGATACACACCCCGACGGTTTAGTTCGTTACCCATCGTCAGCATCAACGGTTGCATATGTCTGTTAACCAGATTTGATACACGCTCCACCGTCGCAGAATCAAAACTCAGATTCTTCAAAACTTTCGTAGTTATTTCAGTTCCGATATCCTCGTGTCCATAGAAATGCACGTCTCCTGCTGACACAGTTTTAGTACTCGGCTTACCGCTATCATGCAATAGAGCTGCCAATCGCAACATCAAGCAATCACTCTGCGTACCCATGACGTTTTTCAATACTGCCAGCGTATGCTCGAACGCATCTAGATTGTGATACCGGTTCTGTTCTAGACCAATTAAATCTGTAAAACCAGGAATTACATACGGCATCAAACGCAGGTCGCACATCAACCTGATTCCACGTATCGGGTCGTCTGTCATTAATATTTTAGAGAATTCGTCGCGGTNNTCGCGGATACGCTCTACAGAGATGATTTGAAGTCTCTCCGGTTTGTCGATGTGCATGCTGACCGCAAAGTCCATTTGACAAGCGAAGCGTATAGCCCGTAACATCCGCAGTGGGTCTTCATTCAAACGCTCGTCCGAACCGACACAACGAATAATTTTATTCTCGATATCTTTCTCACCATCGAATGGGTCGTAAACCTCACCAGTAAGTGGGTTCAACGCAATCGAGTTTATGGTGAAATCACGTCTGGCCAAATCTTCGATTAATAAGGCGCCGAATTTCACATTTGGATTCCTCTCATCGGTCGGATAGACTTCACCACGATATGTAGTGACATCGATAGTCAACCCATCAGGGGTTGTTATCCCGTTAGTACCGAACTTTTGGCCAACAGTATATATACTGCCAAACCAGTCTAATAGCCGTGCGGACTCATCCGGTAAGGCGTTTGTAGCCATGTCGATATCTTTGGGTGTTTTGCCAATAATACGGTCACGAACACAGCCGCCTACCGTGTAAATTTGATATCCGTTAGCATAGAAATGNNTCGCTTATTCTACGCTCGATTTCTGTCACTTTCATGTTGTCTTGTCTGTTCAAACCCCTCGCAATAATTTAAATAACTATATTTTTAGAAACTACAAGATGGTCGTCTCAAAATTCATCATAAAATCCTCCGGAGGCTGTTACGCTATATTTGCCGATACTAACAAAGCTAAAAGCATATATGGTGATAGTATAGAGAGATTCCAATATTGATTAATTTAATTTAGAATGACAATTATAAAGTACTTCTGTTCTTTTTACAATATATACGTACTAAATAGTTGGCACTAAGGCAACAAAACCAAAACCGCCCCCGGTTCCCTGGAGGCGGTTTTTAATTTCGATACTTTTTTCAAACCCTCGGGGTGAGTGGAGTGAACCCGTCAATTGCTCACTGCTGCTTCCCTCTGGAATTGCCATAATTGGAGTGGATTTGTGGATAGAACGATTTACTAAAATATTCGTCAGCGTTTCACATAAATAAAGTTAGTTCAGAACCCCCCTAATAACTAACCATGTTAAAACAACTGAATGCGCTTTTATTTTATTACCCGAGGTAATAACAAGATTTATATCCGATAATATATTTGAGCATACCCGATTTTAGCTTATCCTATTGACAAACCTATAATCCATTGTTACAATTCTTCTATTGAATATTCAGTAGAATGTCACAGCTTAGTCACAACCACCACTTCACCAACCACTATAGCACCTGTAACTACATTAACCACGGCTACAGCGCCGGTGGGGATTAATGTAACTACTCAGACGGCAACAGTAACTAGCACTAATGAGGCACCTTTGTCCGCAAACTCATCAATGAACACACTGCCGGAACAAACAACTT
>PMBW01000099.1:0-5970 GCA_003153075.1 Dehalococcoidia bacterium
ACGGGTTTGGGTGAAATGCCGGTGAAATATACACCGTCGTATCCGGCGAACTTCAGGTATGGCCCGAAGAATCCGCCGGAATTAGCTTCTCCCCAGCCGCCGGTCAACGGTGATTTTGCCACGGCCATGTAGCGCGCGCCCGGCGGTACGATCGTGCCGGTAAAGGGGCCGGTCAAAATACCGAGTGTGTTTTCGGGTCCCAGGGGATCGACTCCGGCCTTCTGCCGGGAGTAGAGCATCCGGCAGCCCATGCCGTAGCCGCCGATAAAGTCGTGGCAGATCTTTTCATCGAGTGGTTCTTCCCGCATCTCGCCGGTGGAAAGATCCACAAACAACAACTTCCCCATGTAACCCGTGGCCATCTATTGCTCCTTCCGCGTGTCTGTCGAATACTAACCCCGCATAGATCTGTTGAAAGCAGATTTCATAATACACGGCGGCTTTTCAGCCGCCGTGTAAATGTTCTAAATATATTGTACCATCTATAATGACAGTTGATTTTACGGCCACAGATCTTTGGCAACATCATCGAGACCGCCGAGAGAAAGCAGTTTGGCTTTACTCGGCTTTGTGGTAAACCTGTCCCAATCCATGGTGCCGAGCCCATAGTATATCTGCGCATCCATATCTGCTGATGCTCCGGCCAGAGGGCCGGCAGTTTGCGGCGGTTTCCCGATAATGCGCGGATGCACCGGCCAATTTAACTCGCATATCCCCTCGCGCAGGTTAAAGGCGTGGCGGATATTGGCGACTCTTTCGCCGGCTTTGATAATATCATCAGCAGAATAATTCCAGCCGGTGACCGCGTTGAAAAATCCGACAAACCTATCCCTGCTGCCGGACCAACCGCCCTGGAAGCACATTCCGGTCATGTTTACGGTATGTCTGAAGAAAACAGCCGAACCCCAGCTGAGCATATGCCGGCCGGGTGTGGCATCCATTTGATAACGTGCCGCGGACATCGGATAACCGTTGCCCTTCGGTAGTTTCGGGTCGTGCATGCCCAGTTCCTGCCCGCCGATGTGGACGGCATATTTTTCAGAGCCCTTGCCGATTTTTTCGGCGGCTTTTTTCACACCGTCAGCAAGAATGTCGCCCAAACCTTCTCTGTTAACTAGTTTCTGGGTCATGACCACCATAGCCTGGTGGTTGCCCCACTTGAGATCTATCCCATCCGTATCTTGCAGCGTGATGATGCCCTTTTCGTATAATTCCATCGCGAAGCCGATGACGGTACCGGCGGAGATCGTATCGATACCGCCGCGGTTACAAATGTCATTGACCATGTTGATCGATTCGGTATTGCCGTTTGCGCAGTTTACTCCGAAGGCAGCGGCGGTTTCGTATTCAGGCCGATGTATTCCGGCAGCGTACTTATATTCGCCAGTACCGGCTTTTAGTACCGCTTTACAGGCGACAGGGCAATGCCAGCAGGCATGGCTTTTCTCAACCAATGCAGCGAACACATCATGATGCAAACCTTCGCGGTTAGGCACGTCGATGACGCCGATGCCGCCCCAGTTTTTCACCGGGCTGTCACCGCTGTGCGCGGAAGCGTAGGTGCTGATGCTGGTGCCGTATTTGTGCTGCATATCCCACTCGGTCATCCCACCGTTCGGACGGGGGGTTTGCCATGCTTTGAATTGTTCCGGCCGTAGTTTGTCGATGGCAGCCTTATCCGCAACCGGGACTTCCAATGTGCCGCGGGCAACAATCGCCTTTAATTTCTTGACGCCCATCACGGCGCCCAATCCGGAGCGGGCCGCGCTGCTGCCGTGGTCGGTCATAATACCGGCGATCAGCGATACTTTTTCTCCGGATGATCCAATGCATGCTACCCGGGTATCCTTGCCGTATTCAGCCTCCAGCATGTCTTCTGTTTCGTAACAATCTTTGCCCCAGACGTAATCTGCATCTTTTAATTCGGCCTTGCCGTTGTCTACCAGTAAATAAACCGGTTTTGGAGAAATACCGGTGAAAAATATTCCGTCAAAACCCGCGAATTTGAGATAAGAACCGAAATAGCCGCCGGAATTGGCTTCGCCCCAGCCTCCGGTCAGCGGCGATTTAGCAACCACCATGTAACGCGATCCGGTAGGTACACCGGTGCCTGTCAACGGACCGGTAATAAACCCGAGCATGTTGTCCGGACCTAACGCATCGACTTTGGCTTTCTGCCGCGTATATAAAATCCTCGCCCCGATGCCATTACAACCTAGAAAGTCACGTGCTATCTTCTCATCCAGAGCTTCTTCTTTGATTGTTCCTGTTGTAAGGTCTACAAACAGGAGTTTTCCCATGTAACCGCCAGTCATATCTTTTTCCTCCGCAATATTATTATTATTTTCTCTAATAAAAGGTGTTACATTACCTTGACTACATCTTTAAAATATAATAGCGCTGCTAATTTCTAGTCATATATTATATTAGAGCAAGCTGGACTGTCAATTTTATATGACAGCATTTTTGTTTATTAATTAAGCCTTTTTGCCGTCCTGTGTAAATTATTGTTAACTTGGCAGGGAATCCGCATATTTACATTGTTACTTTTTATTCAAACTGACAACTGATTACTGATTACTGACAACTGATAGTTATTAGGTTATAATAACATTACATTTTTAAGAATAGATGAATTAAACTCAAGCTGAGGTAATTTATGAGTACTGAATCAGATAAACCAAGACAGAATCCTACTGGAAGGGTTGCAACCAGCGGTGATATTGAAGTTACAACTTACCTGGAAATCGCTAAAGAAAAAGGCGGCGTCCAACCTTCTCTGGCAGCCCAACCGATCCCTGCCGCTGAACGCGAGGTCATCGTCGTTCTGGATTTTGGTTCGCAATATAGTCTACTGATTGCGCGGCGTATCCGTGAATGCAATGTTTATAGCGAATTATTGCCTTTTGATACCCCCTGGGAAAAAATTGCCGCGCTCAACCCGAAGGGTATTATCATGTCCGGCGGTCCGTCCAGCGTCTACGAACCGGGCGCTCCTTTAGCGCCGTCCTATATTTATGAGGGGCGTTTGCCGGTGTTGGGGATTTGCTACGGCATGCAGGCGATGACCCACCAGCTTGGCGGGCGCGTTATTTCTTCAACCAAGCGGGAATATGGTCACGCGGTTTTGCATATCAGCGATCGTCATTCACCCCTTTTTGCGGGGCTGGAAGAATCTTTAACCGTCTGGATGAGCCACGGTGATAGTATCGAGGCCATGCCGCCGGGTTTCCGTGCCTTGGCGCAGACGGAGAACACGCCCAATGCCGCCATCGGCAACGATAAAGGGATGTTCGGTATCCAGTTCCACCCCGAGGTTATCCATACCCCTCAAGGTAAAGAGATCCTGAAAAACTTCGCCTATAATATCTGCGGTTGCAAAGGCAATTGGACGATCGGTAATTTCATTAACGAAAATATTGCTTCCATACGCGAAACGGTGGGTAAGGGCAAGATTATCAGTGCGCTTTCCGGCGGTGTCGATTCCGCCGTCGTCGCCAGCTTGCTGCATAAGGCCATCGGAAGTCAATTGACCTGTATTTTTGTCAATAACGGTTTACTGCGGCGGGAAGAAGTAGAAAGGACGTTCAATGTTTTTCGCCTGAATATGGGCATGAACATCATCTTCGTCGATGCCACCGACCGTTTTTTGGATTGTTTAAAAGGCGTCACAGACCCGGAACAGAAACGTAAAAAAATCGGCTTGGAATTTATCAGTATTTTTGAAGAGGAAGCGACTAAACTGGGCAAAGTGGATTTCCTGGCGCAGGGCACCCTTTACCCGGATGTCATCGAAAGCGCCTCATCCGGCAGCAGCGCTTCCGCAAAAATCAAAACACACCACAATGTCGGCGGTCTGCCGGCCAAAATGAGGCTGAAATTAATTGAACCGCTACGTTACCTGTTTAAGGATGAAGTCAGAAAAGTCGGTATTGAACTGGGATTGCCGGAAGAAATGGTCTGGCGGCAGCCCTTCCCTGGACCTGGTCTGGCTATCCGCTGCATCGGGGAAGTGACCAGGGAGAAACTGGAGATACTGCGTTCCGCCGACTTCATTTTTATGAATGAAATCAAGAAGGCCAAGCTGTACCGTCAGTTGTGGCAGAGTTTTACTGTGCTTACTGATGTCCGGTCGGTCGGTGTGATGGGCGACCACCGTACCTATGGCTATCTGGTAGGTATCCGCGCGGTTACCAGCGAAGACGCGATGACCGCCGATTGGGCGCGTTTGCCTTACGATGTATTAGCGCGTATTTCTAACCGTATCGTCAACGAGGTTCCGGAAGTGAACAGGGTCGTTTATGACATTACATCCAAACCCCCGTCAACGATTGAATGGGAGTAGAAGAGCATAAACGGCTGCTATAGACATATCAGGATGGGTAAGCGAAGTGCCGACCACCGGATGGTTCAATTTTCAAATAGTGACTACGCAAGGATCTGCTAAAGCGGATACATCTGATAATTCATGGGCTAACCGGCGATAAAATATGTATCAGGATTTACTCTGAAAAAAAGAGGTGAAAATTGAAAATCCTTGTTGTTGGCAGCGGCGCCAGAGAACATACCATTGTCTGGAAATTATCCCAAAGTCCCAAAGTTAAAGAATTGTATACCGCGCCCGGAAATGCCGGTACTGCGCGCATTTCCGAGAACCTAGACATCGCCGCCAACGATATCAAGTCGCTGGCGAAAGCCGCCCAGCAAAAAAATATCGACCTTGTAGTGGTGGGTCCGGAAGTCCCGCTGGCCGAGGGAATCGTCGACCATTTTGAAAGTATCGGCATCCCCATTTTCGGCGCCAGCAAACTGGCCGCGGAAATCGAATCAAGCAAGGTTTTTTCCAAAGGCTTGATGCAGAAATACAACATCCCCTGCGCGAAAAGCGTCAGTTTTTCCGATTACAATCAGGCTAAAGAATATGTGCAAAAGCAAAAACCGCCGGTGGTGATTAAAGCCGACGGTCTGGCGGCGGGCAAAGGCGTCGTGGTGGCTGCTACAACCGATGAAGCCGTTGCGGCGTTGACCGATTTTATGCAATCGAAGAAACTCGGCGCTGCCGCTAACCAGGTATTGGTAGAAGATTTCATGAAAGGCCGGGAAATGAGCTTCTTTGCTTTTAGCGACGGCGCCATGGTTTTACCGTTGCTCTCCGCTTGCGATTACAAACGGGTTAGTGACGCCGATATGGGGCCCAATACCGGCGGTATGGGCAGCTACAGCCCACCGGTTTTTGATACTCCGGCGCTGCAGAAAAAAATAATGGAAACCATCATGGTGCCGACGATTCAGGCGATGGCAAAAGAGGGGAGACAATACCGCAGCATACTTTACGGTGGGCTGATGATCGATAAAGACAGTGTCAGGGTCGTAGAATTCAATGCCCGTTTTGGCGACCCGGAAACCCAGGTCATCTTGCCGAGATTAAAAACCGACTTGGTTGACATAATATTGGCAGTGGTCAAGGGTAAACTAAACCAGATCAAAATTGAAACCACAGATGAGGCTTGTGTCGGTGTGGTGCTGGCTTCGGGCGGTTATCCGGAAAGTTATAAAACCGGATTCCCCGTCAACGGCCTGCATGACGTCGATAAAGATGTCATGGTTTTTCACGCCGGCACCAAACTTGGTGCAACACCCTGGGAAGTCCTCACTAACGGCGGACGCGTTCTGACCGTGGTAGCAATAGGTAAGACTCTTGCCGAGGCCAGGGCGAAGGCCTATGATAATGCCTCCCGCATCACCTTCGAAGGCTGTCACTACCGGAAGGATATAGCATTTTTTAAATGACCAATATTCAAATTCCAAATGACAAACAAAATCCAAAAACTAAAATACAAATAACAAATAATACAAAATGAATGAAATTATAAAAGTAAAAACGTTCGACCTTGAGGAAAGAACCGCCAAGTTCACCGCGGATGTAATAGCTTTTATTAACGTTTGTCCGAAAACAATTGTGAATTTAGA
>PMBW01000099.1:5995-15782 GCA_003153075.1 Dehalococcoidia bacterium
CCGGAAAGAAGCTAAAGAAAGCAGGTATTGGCTCCGACTTGTTGAAGGGAATGGAGAAGAGTTCGAAAAACAAAAATTGATACTTATCAATGAGTCCACAGAATTGTTAAAAATATTTTCATCTATAGTCGAAAAATCCCAATAGTTTTAATGTTTAGTATTTATATTTTGTAATTTGTTTGAAATTTGTTATTTGTATTTTAGAATTTATTAACCGGGAGGTCTTCATATGGTATTTGTAGGCGTTGTTATGGGTTCCAAATCGGATGCCGAAGCAGTCCAGCCCGCGNNAAAGCGCGTCAATACGGTCAAACAGCGCGTGAACGCGGCCTGCAGGTCATTATTGCCGCCGCCGGCGGCGCAGCTCATCTACCCGGAGTGCTCGCCAGCTGGACGACTATCCCCATCATCGGTGTGCCGCTGGTTAGCGGCGACCTGAAAGGTGTTGATGCATTGTACTCAATCGTACAGATGCCAGCCGGTATCCCGGTTGCGTGTGTCGCGGTGGGAGCGGCGGGGCCGAAAAATGCTGCCTATCTAGCCGCCGAGATTCTCGGCTTAAAATATGATAATATCAGATTGGCCTATGACGGATACCGGAAAAAACTGCAAGGAGACGGCAAATGATTGAGCGTTACTCCCGACCGGCAATGAAAAAAGTGTGGTCAGACGAAAATAAATTCGGGAAATGGCTTGAAGTAGAAATCGCGGCCTGTGAAGCCTGGGCGCAGCTGGGTGTTATTCCCCGTTCCGCCATCCCTAAAATTAAACTCGCCCGTGTCAACCTTAAACGCATGGATGAGATCCTGAAAGAAACCCACCATGACGTGACCGCTTTTCTCAATACGGTGGCTGAAAGCCTGGGCGAAGAATCGCGCTACATCCACCTGGGTATGACGTCCTCCGATGTTATGGATACCGCCCTCAGTCTGCAGTTGATTGAAGCCTCGGATATTTTGGAGGCAGACATCAAAGAACTCACTGCGGTACTGGCCGGAATGGCGATAAAATACAAACATACCCCGATGGCCGGGCGTACCCATGGTGTGCATGCCGAACCGATTACCTTCGGGTTGAAACTGGCGCTCTGGTTCGAAGAAATGAACCGTAACCGCCACCGTCTGATGGAAGCCCGCAAAATCATCGCCGTGGGCAAGATTTCCGGCGCCGTTGGTACTTATGCCACCCTATCCCCGCAGGTTGAAGAGAAAGCCTGTCATAAATTAGGTCTGGCCGCCGCGCCAATTTCCAATCAGGTGCTGCAACGTGACCGCCATGCGCAATTTGTCACCACACTGGCCATCATCGCCAGTTCACTGGAAAAATTCGCTACGGAAATCCGTGCTCTGCAGAAAACCGAAGTAAGAGAAGTCGAAGAACCGTTCAGTCCCGGTCAGACCGGCAGCTCGGCTATGCCGCACAAGCGCAACCCTGAGTTGTGCGAGCGTGTCTGCGGATTGGCCAGACTGGTGCGCGGCTATTCCGTCACCTCGATGGAAAATATTACCCTCTGGCACGAGCGCGATATCAGTCATTCCTCTACCGAACGCATTATTCTCCCCGATGCCTGCTTTACGCTCGATTACTCGATGAATGTTTTCACCTCTGTGATGAAGGGTTTGAATGTGTATCCCAAGCGGATGCGGCAGAACATGGAAATCACCCGCGGCCTGCTTTTCTCGCAGCGTGTTTTGCTGGCATTGATCGATAAGGGCATGAGCCGCCAGAGCGCGTACAAGATCGTCCAGCGCAGCGCAATGAAAACCTGGGAAAGCAGCAGCAAGAAGTTCATCAATCTGCTGAAAGCTGACACGGAGGTCATGGCCGTTTTAACTATCGCCGAGCTTGAAGCATTGTTCGATTATAATTACTACCTGCGCTATGTGGACGATGTTTTTGAGCGGTTGGGTTTGACCGGCAAGCAGTGGGGTTAGAGCAAACCGAAATAAAACAGCAGGGTTTTATTTTATTACCGGTTTTTTTAAGACAGATAGGCGCCGGAAGCTAAAGATACTTAACCGCTCTATATATCGACCTGTCTCGCCGCCCGCGCCGTGAAATATTAACCAACACATTCCATACCGGTGAAAATCGGTATCCAGAAAAAACAGTATTTCGATATTAGTATTTAGAGCTTTTACCGATGCTTACAATGCAGGTTATTCCCGGGCTTTATCAGCTCACTTTCCGCCATGCCAACACATTTCTCATCGTGGAAGATAGCCTGACTTTGATTGATACCGGCTTCCGCGGCCATACCGAAGGCTTGCTTGATTTCATGAGTACGCCGGGTAAATCTGCCTCTGACATCAAACTCATTATTCTCACGCACAATCATATCGACCATACGGGCGGATTGGCGGAACTGAAGCTGCTTACCAATGCACAGGTCGCCGCACCCAGGATCGATTTTACACTGGCCAAGGATGTCATGCCCTATCCCGGCGGCAACTATATGGGGAAAGTGCTGCAGGCGCCGGTTTTTTCGTCCATCCGGAACCGGCTGGTGCTGGGCTCTAAAGAAATCGATGTTTTACTGGACGGCGGTGAAGAACTGCCTGTTCTGGGAGGATTGCGGGTAATGCTCACTCCCGGGCATACCGCCGGCAGCATCAGCCTTTACGCTCCGCGGAAAAAGCTGATTTTTGTCTCGGATGCTTTGAGCAAACGGCACGGTGTCTTAAAGCTGCCGCTGAAAACGGCGACATCGGATATCAGCCAGACGATTGCTTCCGCCCGGAAGATGGCTGAACTGGATATCGAGACAATTTGCTTTGGGCACGGCCGTCCGGTTACCGGCGACATCAAAGGGCGCTTCACGCGATTCCTGGAAACCCTGGAAAACTAAACGATAATTACTTTAATAACTGAAAAATGAAAAAAATGAAAAGAAAACAAGTGACAAAAATCAGAAATGAATAAGCAGCTCCTGTAATGACCATACCTTTACGAACCTTATTTAGTTTTAGATATGTTGATACCGCTGTTGCCCTGGCTTTTTGTGAATATTCCGGGAACGGTGTAAAGCCTTTAGCAAGGAATTCATCAACCTGTTTTCGGTGAAATGATAATACTTCTTCAGCGCTGACATTATAAGCCGAAGATTGAATAAAATCCTCTGTCCGCACTGATGGATAACCACCATTAGCAGTAATTACAAACTGCCCCCCGGAGAACGGTGTTAAAAAGTAGTAAATTGTTTTGTAATTGACATGGATAATAGAGGCAAAAGCATGTTCATGAGTGGAGGCAAACATTATTTCCCTCCGTTTGTTCCCCCAAAGTGGCAGTTTAGCTGTATTAACCCCCATTTTAAAGAAACCTAAAGCTTCAAGTTTTTCTGCAATAGGAAGTACATTATCTTCTTGTAAAAATTTTTGGATAATTCTCTCATCATTATCATAATAAGCTCGAAACTTTTCCGGGAAGAATGAAAATATTACACCAGGCAGACATCTCCAAACTGTGACAATTGCTATTGTACCTAAAAAAATTAAAGCTACGATTTCTCCGGAATTCATCTGCTTGCCTCGTTATTGGTATTGGATTGGATTATATCATAAATGCAGAATGATATTAAGAGATTTTTTTAACAATATTTTACATCAGGAGCGATATTCTACCGGAAGGCCTTATACACAAAGTAGACAAATGGCAGGCAGATTACTAACAGGAAAAACAGATATACAGCGCCGAGCAAGCGCATTTGTTTGCGGACAGTCTTGATTTTGTAATATAAAGACGTTGCCTCCAGTCTTGTTTGTTGGGTGTATTCAATAAACGGCGTCAAGCCTTTTTTCGTAAATTCCTCGATGTGTTTTTGGTGCACTGATAATAGAGTGGCAGGGTCACCCGGGGTAAGTGTCGCTTGCAGAAGGTCCGGCGCATTCGTCGCTGTGAAATTAGCATTTGCGGTCAGCACGGCTTGCCCGCCGTTGAAGGGTGTGAAAAAGTAATAAACCGGCCTGCCGTTGATCACCGCTACAGAGGCGAACGTATGCCCGGCCCCGTCGGCGAAAGAAAGTTCACTGTTGCTTCCCCACAGCGGCGGGTGCTCGATTTTAATCCCGATCTGGTAAAATCCCAGCGCTTGCAGTTGGTTGGCAAGCGTGCGCACGCCATCTTGTTGGAATAGCGATCGATTTTTGCCGCTAACGTCGAAGTAGGAATGTATTACGCCGGGAGAAAAGAGATAAATGCTGCGGGGGAGTAGTTTCCATACACCGTACAGGAAGAAACACGTAAATAAGACAAAGAATATCCGGTCGATTGAGCTCATCGTTAATCCTTTTCTATTGGTACTGGTTAAGAATTATAGCACAGGCTTGACGCCGAAATACTGACTTTTAGGTTCATTTTTAGCGGGCTTTTAGATTCGTAAAAACACAACGGCTGGTCTGTAGAAAATCCAGCAGAAAAAGTGCGAAATCACTTCCTCTCGTAAATCTCTTTTGCTATCATCGGCGTGAGGGTTGGGAGTGGCCTGTGGGGTAATTGTTGAATAGTGAATAATTTTCTACTTGGTTGAGTCTTCAAACTAAAGAGTTATAACAATTGTGTCCCTATTGTTTGACACCTTTCTCCCAATTTCGTTACCATTAACTTAATGCTACGTGTTATTACCGGCACCGCCAAAGGCACGCATTTGAAAGTGCCTACCACCGGGTTGCGTCCCGCCACCGACCTGGTGCGCGGCGCGATTTTTTCCATGCTGGAGAATCTCACCGGCGATTGGTCGCGGGTGCTGGATGTTTTCTCCGGCAGCGGCGCTTTTGGCATTGAAGCATTGAGCCGGGGCGCTGATTGGGTCGACTTTGTTGACCGTGAGCCGAGGTGTTGTGATATAATCAAAATGAACTTGGAGAAGACTAAATTTACCGCGCAAGCACGCGTCCATTGTATGCCGGCGGCTAGGGCCCTCTCCATCCTGGATAAGGAATATAATATCGTGATCATGGATCCGCCTTATCCGGATACCTCAATCGGCGATGTGGTTGAACAGCTGGCCAACTCAAAATTGATAAATCAGGATTCTGTAGTGGTGGTAACGCATTCTTCACGTTTTGCATTGCAACCGAAATACGGCGCATTAACACAATTTAAAGAACACCGTCATGGTGACAGCACCATTTCAATTTACCGTAAGGAGAAATTAGCATGACAGTGGCAGTGTACGCGGGAACCTTTGATCCCATCACTAACGGACACCTGGATGTCGCGATGAGAGCGGCCAAACTTTTTGATAAGTTGTACATTGGCGTTTATGACAGCCCGGCCGGGAAACGCATCCTTTTTTCTACCGAAGAAAGGGTAAAAATGGCCAAAGAGGCGACTAAAAATATCCCCAACATTGAAGTCCGGGCCTTTACCGGAATGGTAGTGGATTGGGCGATCAGCCTCGGCGCGCAGACACAGGTGCGCGGACTTAGAATGTCATCCGACTTTGAACATGAATTCGAAATGGCTCTGATGAACAAAAAACTCTGTCCTGATCTGGAGCTTGTTTGTTTAATGACCAGTTTGCAGTACCAGTTCCTTAGTTCCAGCCTGTTAAAAGAAGTTGCTAACCTGGGCGGTGATGTCGATAGTCTGGTGCCCAAAAATGTGGCCAAAGCGATCAGACAAAAAGTATTAGATAAGAAAATCAATCTGTAGAGAGATTTTAATAATTTCGTAATTAATCAAGGAGGCATTACATCATGGCTTACAAGATTACCGAGGATTGTATCAGTTGCGGCGCCTGCGAGGCTGAGTGCCCGAATAAGGCAATCAGTGAGGGCGACACGACCTATAAAATTGACCCTGACAAATGCACTGAGTGCGTCGGGGTGCATGATACATCCAAATGCGCCGAGGTCTGTCCCGTAGAAGCCCCCAAACCGGACCCCGCCCACAAAGAAACCAAAGAACAGCTCATGGCCAAATATAAGAAATTGCATCCGTAAACCGCGGTTTTTGCTTTAAATAACGTTTAAAAATAGGTGCCCTTGCGAGGATGGGTTTTTACCGCCCTTGCAAGGGCACGTTTTGTTATCGGGGATGCTGGAAAAGTATATTGGATATTAACTTTTCGGACAGCAGGATATAATAACTGATAAAAAATCTGGTTTTATGCGCTATTCCCAAAGCGGTTTAGCCTCTTGCGTCCGCATCAACTCCTGCATTTGATCGTCGGTTGGAGCCTTTTCGTACCGGCTGGCTGCATCCAAAACCATCTGCAGTATTTTTACATCACCGAGTGAATTGATGAATACACCCGGAGTAGAAAGCGCCCATTGTATCGCCAGATCCATGGATTTTTGGTCGCTGTAGGGTTCATACCATGTAGTCGACCAACGCTGATTTTTATCGATCCATGGACGACGTTCTGCGGTCTTGATGATCTGCACTGCGACATTTTTTGGATGGGCCGTTTTTAACACCGTTTTAAAGTTGGCTGCGTATTCAGGGTTGGTTGCCAGCTGATAGTTCCAGGGGAGTAAGATCGAGTCGAAATCAAAGCTCGACAGACTTTTTTGGTGAATGATCGGCGCACGTAGAGAATGGCTCGTAATACCGATAAATCGTATCAACCCCTGCCTTCGAGCTTCAATAGCCGCTTGTAAAGCGCCGTTTTTTTCCATTATTGTCTCGAATTCGCTGTCTTCGATCACTTGATGAAACTGAAACAAGTCCAGGTGATCGGTACGCAGCCGCTCAAGCGATCGTTGCAGGGAGTCTTTCGCCGTTTCATATGTCCGGCCGTCGGTTTTAGTCGCCAGAAAAAATTGCTTGCGGTATTTTGCTATCCAGGGACCAAGCCTGAGTTCAGAATCACCATAAGAAGCGGACGTGTCGATATGGTTGACGCCATATTTCATTATTGTTTCCATCGCCGTATCTGCTTCAGCCTGGGTAGCGCGGGAAAGCGCTGCTGCGCCAAAAAGCACGCGGGTGCTCAAATGACCGGTTCGTCCGAAAGGTAAAGTCTGGATCATGGCAATCCTCCAAATTTATTTATTCCGGATTTCATTTTCCGAGGCTTATAATGTAGCATAATTGTCGAGGCACTTTCAATTAGCATTTTTACATTGAACAACAAGCACGAAGTCGCTTTTGCTACCCCAAAGCAGGAAACGGATTTTCATCCCCTTGTAAAGAGAGCAAAAAGCAATCCAGAGGCTGTCCGAAAATAGTCATTGGTAACGATTAATATGGATCCACGACTTGTCATTGTCGGGCTTGACCCGACAATCCAGTTGATTTTGGACAACCTCATTGATGGAGAATTTGTCGCTGCCTTAGTCTAAAAGGAAGCGCTCTTGATAAAAGAAGTGCAGATCAACCTTTATCCCTGCCCTAACTTCTGGGATTTCTCATAAGCTGCCTTTACGGCCTGATAAACCAGCTCGGAGAAACCGCCTTTTTCGAATATGGCGATCGCTTCCGCGGTGGTGCCGCCGGGCGACGTAACCATCCTCCTGAGTTCTGCCGGTTCTTTGTCTGATTGTGCTGCCAGGTGACCTGCGCCTAGTAACGTTCCCATCACCATTTGTTTGGCCGTGTCACGCGGCAGACCGATTTTTACTGCGGCCTCGGTCATCGCTTCGATAAAGAGGAAAACGTAGGCCGGACCGCTGCCGCTGACTGCCGTGGCCATGTCCAGCCAGCCCTCGTCACTGACATAGAACTCTTTTCCCATCGCGCCGAGAATGATACCGGAGGTCTTTTTCTGTGCCTCGGTTACTTCGCCAGTCGCTGTCCACACGGTCACGCCTTCCCCGATTTGCGCCGGGGTGTTCGGCATCGACCGGACTATGGAATTGTGATTCAAGCCGTCGGTCAATTTATTCAGTCTGGCGCCGGCAATGATCGATACAACCAGTTGATTCGGTTTGATGTGCCCTTTCATTTCGGCCATCACATTCGCGATTGTTTGTGGTTTTATGGCGAGGAGAACGACGTCTTTGCCGTAAATAGTTTCGATGTTATTAGCGGATACCCCGACTGCATACTTCTGCGCCAGGTACTGCCGCCGCGCCTCCGCGATATCGCTGACGGCAATGTCTTTGGCCATTGCCAGTTTCTTCCCCAGCATTGCTGCTAGGATCGCCTCCCCCATATTCCCCCCGCCGATAAATGCTATTTTCATGTTTTGTTCCTTTTAAAAATTCTTTCTAAAGCCCTTCCTCCATCTGGGGACTGTAAGCTTTACGAAGGAGGATGTCTGTAGTTCCCCTACTGTCAATAGAAGGGGCAGCAGGCGGTTATTTGATTTGCGCGTCACCAATTGCTGTAATCCACTTACCCCGGTTGTATAAAACGAATTTAAACTGCCGTCCAGCCTTAGTATCGACTAAAATAGAGTTGGGGAAAATGCGAATACTATTTAGGAACAATGTCCAGCACTTGGTAACTGTGGTGATGGAATCAAGTTCAATAATTGTTGTTCCGGCTTGTACATTAAACGCATGGGATTCGAATATTAGTCTCTTGTTAGTAAGATACAAGTGCCCACCTACTGATTCCCAGTCTTTTTGCAAGTTGGCTGAGCTTTGCTTCTTGATGATTTCCTCTGCGTTAAGTTTAGTATTCATAGTTTTTTTGACCTTAGAATATATTGTAAATACTGAACATTACTATGTTAAAAATAAGCCCGCAATGATGACATAGGTCATTTCACCACAATATTTACCAGTTTCCCGGGCACAAATATCACGTTCATGACAGTCTTCCCTTGCAGGAAAGGCTGCAATTTCTCACTTGCCAGTGCCATTTTCTTCGCCTCTTCTTCTGTAATCGAAGCAGGCACGGTCGGGCGGTCGCGCAGTTTACCGTTGATCTGCAAAACCAGCGTGATCTCGTCCTCTTTTGCCAGCGCTTCATCCCACAGTGGCCAGCGTTGATTGTGGACGCTATCTTTATGCCCCAGGCGGTGCCATATTTCTTCGGCCAGATGCGGCGCGGTGGGCGCGATCATAATCACCAGCGCTTCGATGCTTTTTTGCCACTCCGCTTTCGGCACGTTGCCATTTTCCCGCACTTTATGCAGGTAATTGGTTAATTCCATTAACCCGGCGATCATTGTGTTGAGCCGCAACCTGTCCATGTCGCCGGTCATTTTCTTGATCGTCTGGTGCGTAAACCGTTCCAGTTCCTTAACGGCCTGTGCATCATTAATCTTCGGTTCGTATTCTTCCAGCGCGATGTTCCAGACGCGGTTCAACCATCTGGCGACGCCGCTGATGCCGGTATCGAACCACTCGCCGCCTTGTTCCCACGGCCCAAGGAACATCATGTAGGCGCGCACGGTGTCGGCGCCCAGCTCATTGACATAGGCGTCGGGGTTTACCACGTTGCCTTTCGATTTGCTCATTTTCTGATGGTCGGCCACGATAATGCCCTGGTTAAAGAGCTTCTTGAACGGCTCCCCGAAATCAATTAACCCCATATCCCGGATTGCCTTGGTGAAGAAACGGGCATAGAGTAAATGCATCACGGCGTGCTCAGCGCCGCCGGTATAGATATCTACCGGCATCCAGTATTTCATCTGCTTCGGGTCGAACGGTGCTTTGCTGTCATGCGGACTGCAGTAGCGCAGGAAATACCAGCAGGAGCAGAGGAAACCGTCGATGGTGTCCGTCTCGCGCTTGGCCGGGCCGCCGCACTTCGGGCAAGTAGTATTCACGAATTTTTCATTGTATTTTAGCGGCGATTCCCCTGTCGGTCGGAATTCCGCTTCCTCCGGCAGTAACACCGGCAGGTCTTTTTCCGGCACTGGTACAATACCATCCTTGGGACAATAAAT
>PMBW01000034.1:0-4221 GCA_003153075.1 Dehalococcoidia bacterium
AGCAACACGCTGGAACGGGAAAAAGGTATCACGATCTTAGCAAAGAACACCGCGATCATGTATAACGGTACTAAGATCAACATCATCGATACTCCCGGCCACGCGGACTTCAGCGGCGAGGTCGAACGTGTCATTAACATGGCTGACGGCGCTTTACTCCTGATCGACTCGGTGGAAGGCCCCATGCCACAAACCAAGTTCGTTCTGCGCGAGGCTTTTAAAAAGAAACTGAAGATCATTGTTATTATCAATAAAATGGACCGGCAGAACGCCCGTATTCCGGAAGTACTGAAACTTACCCAGGATTTGTTTCTGGAACTGGCGACCGATGCCGAACAGCTTGATTTCCCCGTGCTTTATGCCAGCGGACGTGAAGGTATTGTCGTTACCGAACCTGGAATGGAAGGTAAAGACGTCAGCCCGCTCTTTGACTTGATTTTGAAAACGATACCGCCGCCGCAGATTGAAGAAGGCCCCTTCCAGATGCTGGTCTCCAACCTGGATTACGATACCCACAAGGGCAAGATCTCCATCGGGCGCATCTGGCGCGGCAAGATCTCCCCGCATGACATAGTCGTTTGTCTAAGCGCGGACGGCAGCCAAACCCGCTATGAGATCAATGAAGTCTTCACTCACCTCGGGCTCAAACGATTGGAAGCCAAAGAAGTAGAGTCAGGAGATATTGTTGCCGTCACCGGCGTAAAAGAAGTCACGATCGGTGATACCCTGGCCAGTCCGGAACAACCGGACGCTTTACCCCGTATCGAAATCGGTGAGCCGACCGTCGAAATGACCTTTGGCGTCAATACCTCACCGTTTTCCGGCAGAGAAGGCCGGTTCAGTACCACCCGGCAGATACGTGAACGGCTGTACCGGGAGCTGGAATCAAACCTCAGCCTCCGTGTCCAGGATTCGGACAGGTCCGATACTTTTATCGTCAAGGGCCGCGGCGAACTGCATCTCTCTATCTTAATTGAAACGATGCGGCGCGAAGGCTATGAATTCGAGGTTTCCAAACCCGAAGCCATCACCAAAATGGTCGATGGTAAACTGATGGAACCTGTAGAAGCCCTGACCATCGATACTAAAGAGGAATACATCGGTATCGTCAATGAAATGCTGAGTAAACGCCAGGCCGAGATGAGCGATATGCGCAACGACGGCAAAGGTAACGTCCGCATGGAATTCCACATCCCCACCAAAGGTTTGATCGGTTTCCGCAGCGCTTTTCTGACCGCCACCCGCGGCAGCGGCATTATGAACACCATCTTCCTCGGTTACGAACCCTGGAAGAAAGACGTCGGTTCTATCCGTAGCGGCGTGCTCGTGGCATCGGAAATGGGCGTTTCCGTTACCTATGGTTTGAACAATGCACAGGAACGCGGACTTCTTTTTATCGGCCCGGGCGTGCAGGTTTACGAAGGTATGATCGTGGGACAAATTCAGCGGTCGCGGGATATTGCCGTCAACGTCTGTAAAGAAAAGAAGATGACCAACATCCGCTCTTCGACCTCCGATATTGCCATCAAGCTCACCCCCCCGATTCTATTCAGTCTGGAACAATCTATCGACTTTATCAATCGCGACGAACTGGCGGAAATCACCCCGGAGCATATCCGGTTACGCAAGAAAATTTTACAGGAAACAATGCGCTTACGCGCCATCTCCTCCACACGCCGTGAAGAAGAACAGGATGAAGATTAGGACTACAGTTCTAATCTTCATCACTTTGATTTTAACGTTANNTCCAGGCTTCACAGGATGTAACCGGGTATCCCAATTACACCAGCGGAAAAATCGGGCAAACCCTCATCGTCAGATGCATGGAAGACTCATCGCACTTACAAACAGGACAGGTCATTACCGCTCACCTCCGCTTCGAAGGTGATGAAACCCGCAGTTTCTACTTCATCTGGAACATCCGATAAATCAAAATACCTATACGTTCCTCCGTTTTTCAGACGGGGACTAGTCCTCCCTATCACCATAAAGTATGATTGACTCGTATTAAAGCAATGTATAGGATATGACTAGCTGCTCCTATTGTCTGCGGAAAAATACCATTTGATACGAGATTGGTTTGTTCAAAACCGGACGAAACGGTTTATTTTAAAGTCCGGTATTTCTGAAAAAAGGTAGGATACATGAGGTTATTAAAAACAGTATTCAGCACAACCATCGCAACTCTGTTATTAATGCTGGCAGCTCTCACGCCGGTTATGCCGGTATCTGCGGCAGCTATTCTTACAACACTTTCCATAAATACAGGCCCGCCCGGGACGCAAGTAGTTGTCCTGGGTACGTTTACCACCGGTGTTGCTTACACTGTATCGCTCGGAACAACCGATGTATTCACCACCGCAACCCCGGTCACAACCGGGATAACTTCAACCGCGGGAACAGTTGCGCCATTTACCGTCCCTGTTTTAGCCCGGGGAGTATATTATGTGATAGTAGTTGCAGGACCGGATGTCACGCAACCTTCTGCTACTTTTACGATTACGCCGCAGATTACAGTCAGCGCGGCGTCAGGCTCTACCGGCGACCAGGTAAACGTTAGCGGTAATGGTTTTAGTGCCAGCCAGGCGGTCAGTATCGTTTTTGACAATCAGACGATCGCTTCGGTCACGTCGGATGTGCACGGCGCCTTCGCCTCTACCGCTGTTACCATTCCATCAGCTTCTCTCGGGAATCACACTATCTCAGCCAAAGATGCTACCGGCCCGACACCAACCGCCAATTTCAGTATCTCACCAAAAGCTACTTTATCTGTAAAAGAAGGACAGGTTGGAACTGTGGTTGTAATTTCCGGCACGGGTTTTACACCTTCCAAACCCGTAGCTTTCTTTATTGACAGCACCTCCATTACGCAAAATATCGTAACTGATGCCAGTGGTAAATTCGCGAATTATAATCTGACTATCCCCGCCATGCCCGGCGGCGATCACACCATTAAAATTCAGGATTACGCTTATAACGCTATTACCACCAGCTTTAAGGTCAATCCCTCAATCACTCTGCAGCCCAACCAGGGAGCCATCGGCTCCAAAGTGACCGTAACAGGTAATGGTTTTACCCCCGTCACCGATAATCCGGTCGCCTTTACTTTTAACGGCACTGCTATTGCCACCACTCCGGCAGCGGTTGCTGCGGATGGTGACGGCAACTTTGCGGCTACTATCATTGTGCCTTCCGGCTCCACCGGCGCGATCAAGATTACTGCAAAAGACACTTTAACCACCGCCAGCGCTGATTTTACCAGCATCGCCAATGTCACATTATCACCCCTCAGCGGTCTTGTCGGCACGACAATCACCGTCGATGGAGTCGGGCTTAAGCCCAGTGCGACTATTACGGTCAATTATGAAAGCTCACCCGTTACCACAGTTCTCACCGATGCGGGGGGTAAATTCAGTACTACCTTCAAGGCCCCGGAGAGCGGCACCGGAACCCACCCGATTACCGTCACAGACCAGGTTACTGCGACTAAATTCGAATTTACAATTTCCCCCGATGCAAAGACTGATTCAACCAGCGGTTACGTGGGAAAAGACATCACCGCCAGTGGAAACGGTTTTTCCGCGGTGAGTGACATTATCGTGAAATACGATGCCGCCCAGGTTGCAGCAGTTAAAACTGATGCAAATGGGACATTTACTGTTACATTTCAAGCCCCCGCCAGTAATGGCGGCGCCCACCAGATCATAATCACTGACGGTGTCAGTTCTTTCACAAAAGATTACTCGATGGAATCTACTCCCCCGGCAACTCCTGCCCTTGTTTTACCTCTAACCGCCACTAAAGCCAGTAAAACTCCAAACCTGACATGGCAAACTGTCACTGACCAGAGCGGTGTCACTTATTCTCTGCAGGTTTCCCGGGACGCTGCTTTTTCCATCGTCTTGTTCCAGAAAGACAGTTTAAAAACACCTGGATACCAGTTCACTTCCCAGGAAGTCCTGGCTAACGTCAGCAAAGATGCGCCCTACTTTTGGCGCGTTAAAGCCATCGACGGCGCCAATAACCAGAGCGCATGGTCGTCCGCTAATACATTCTACGTCGGTACGATCATTCCTACATCCACATATATCATTCTCGTCGTGGCTTTATGCGTCGTAGTCGGCGGTGTCGCCTATCTGATCGAATGGCTCAGAAACCGTTAACCCCGTTCCGGTTATTATTAATTACTGTGCTTAAGAGGGAGGATTTTCATCCTCCCTC
>PMBW01000034.1:4243-4996 GCA_003153075.1 Dehalococcoidia bacterium
CTTGCCCCTCCCCGATGATAAGATGATAAGTGATGCCCAAATCATATCTTCAAATAACACCCGAACTGACCCGCCGCATTAAACTGGTCGTCGCTGATGTCGACGGCACCTTGCTCAGTGACGGTGATGAGGTCAGTCCTGCCGTCGCCCGGGCAATCCGCGCGCTTGAACAATGCGGCATTATGGTTGGCTTTGATTCGGGCAGACCGCTGACCCGTCTGGAACCGCTGGCCGCATCCTTAAATACCGGCGGCCCGGTAATCGCGGAAAACGGCTGTGTCGCCAAACTGCAGCGAGGCCGCGGACTCTATGATTTAGGCTACTCCCGTCAACCGGCCTTGCAAGCCTTGAACAAATTCAAAGCCGACTTCCCTCAAGCTATCCGGGAAGCATTTGATTACAAAGACCGCCTGATCGACGTCGGTTTTTTCGCCGACGGCGTTCCCCATGAAGAACTGCTGAAGCGCATGGAAGGTGTGCAATTACTGGATTCCGGCTACATGCTGCACATGATCCAGGACGGCGTCAGTAAAGGTAAAACCCTGAAACGGATCCTTAGTTTGATTGGCGACGGCCAAATACATCCTGATGAAGTAATGGTCTTCGGCGACAGCGCCACCGATATTTCCCTCTTCACCGAATTTAAAAACAGCGTGCTGATCATCAATCCCAGACTGACAAAACCGCAAACCGCCGAAATCCGTCAACACGCTAGATTCCAGAGCACATTAGCTTTCGGCGATGGTTTCGTCG
>PMBW01000350.1 GCA_003153075.1 Dehalococcoidia bacterium
GCTGTTTGATAGGTTGCCGGGTCGTTTTGCTCTAACTCGGACAGGATCCGTTGCAGGTTACCGGCTATTCCCTCCGCCGCCATTAATGTCAGTGTTTTAAAGCCGTGTTTTTCAAAGAATGGCGAGACCTCTGCAGGACGCACGCCGTAGCCGTTTGTGAAGCGGCCTGGGATGTCGTTAATAAATTCGCCCTTTTCCAGTATGTTGGCAACAAATTCCGGCTGCAAGAGGTGACGGCGCTCATCAGGCATCGCCAGCGTACGGCGCAGGAAAGCGTAGCGCGGCATCAGAGCAACAAAAGCCACACCATCCGACCGCAGTACACGGAGCAGTTCGGACAAGGCCTTTATTCTGTCGTTGGCGTCAAATAAATGATAAAGCGGCCCCATACTCAGGACGGCATCAAAGGAATTGTCCGGCCAGCGGGAGAGGTCGCAGGCATCCGCCTGAACGATTTCTTCCACATTGGCGGTTTCACCGGCCTCACTGAGTTTAACGCGGGCAACGGCCAGCAATTCCGGAGACAAATCAGCCAGCACCACATGGTGATGGTGATGCGCCAGCCACATGGCGTACCTGCCCGGCCCGCCGCCGATATCAAGGATGCGTGACTTGGGTTTAAGGTATTTAGAAAGCATCTTGCGCGTAATTGCATATTCCATAAAGCCGTCATCGGGATTTCTCAGGCGTTCCCATTCACGCTCCCCGAAACTTGCGTAATAGGCTTTTACAGGTTCGTGTTTCATTGTTTGGCCCCCTTTGTTATTCAAGCTTTTTTGCCATTTCAAAATAAATCAGGTGCTTATCATTGGCGACGGGAAGGGCGAATTCTTTAACAAATGCAAACCCTTCCGATTCCCAGAATTTGCGGGATTTGAGGGATGATGAGAGCTCTATTTTTCCCAGTCCCTCTGCTATAGCTTTCTGCTCTAATTCTTTAGCGATCAAGTGCCCGATGCCCCGGCGCTGATATTCAGGATTAATAAATACCCGGCGGACGCTGTTCCCGACCAGCGTGCCTGTTCCCACAATCCGGCTGTCAGATTCAGCCACAACAATATATCCCCGTTCGATGTCCTGCAGGATGTTTTCTTTGCTGTGGTGATGTTTGAAAAAATTGATCGCCTCCGGCGGATAGACATCTCCATAGGACACCTGAATTGTGGTCTGGACGAGATCATGGACGGCCTTTAAATCAGCTTCTTGCATTTGGCGTAATTGGATATTTTGTGGCATTTTTAGCCCTTCCGAAAGGTTTATTAATTGAGGCTTTCACCCGGTAACGACCAATTTAGCATTATGCTTCGTGTATTGTCAAATATGTGAATGAAGAAACTATAGTGTATTTTCAATTTTTAGGTTGTTATAATAGTTATCATATGAGTTGGCACGTTGTTTTTTATCGAGAAAAAGATGGAAATGAGCCCGTAAAGGATTTCATTTTAAAACAGTCGTATGACGCTCAAGCAGAAATTATTCATGTTTTTGATTTGTTATATAAGTTTGATTTATCTCTGGGGAAACCCTACGTCGAAAAAGTACAGGGGAAAATCTGGGCGTTAAGAATAAAGCATAGTTCTGATTATTATAGAATTCTATACTTTACATTTTCGGATCAGAATTTTGTTTTACTCCATGCTATCAAGAAAAAGAGAGATAAATTGTTAATTAAGGATATTGAGTTAGCGATTGACAGAATGAATGAACAAGAAGGCAATTGATCAAATAAAATCCAAGACATTATTTTGATTAACTGATAACATATATGTTATCATAATAATTGCAGATTGCAGAAAAGGCGGGGCAGTCAAAATGAAAGGAACAGATTTTAAAGATTTTAAGGCTGAGCTTCTCAAGCACAAAAACGTACGCCATTCATACGAAGAATTAAAGCCTAAATATGAGATTATTGAAGCGATAATTGCGCGCAGGAATGAAATGTCGCTAAGTCAACGTAAACTTGCACGTTTAGTTGGCATGCAACAACCGGCTATCAGCCGTCTGGAAAGAGGCGATAAAAATATCACCATCGGGACTCTATTCAGAGTGACGGATGCGCTTAATCTGAAAATCGACTGCAAGCCTAAGGTTGGATAAAGTCTGATTATTTATTTGTGGTGATCTAAAGTTCCCTGAATTATCTCAATCCAATCATTCGGAATAACTTACACCGGGAACCTAAAAGGCTAACAGTCTTTCCTTTAACCCCAAAACGTGAGAGAATAAGATACCCGCAGGCAGAAAATTGGCGCGGGGAGATATAACAACAGGAAATTTCAGACAGGAGATTACGATGACTGAATTTCAGAGCGATATTGAAAAACTGATCAAAAAGACCGAAAAGAACAACATCTGGCGGCAGCGGGAATGCATCAATCTGATCCCCTCCGAATCCACCCCCAGTCTGCTGGTAAGGATGTGTTCGATCGCGGATGCCTCCGGCAGATACGCCGAACACCGCATGATGAAAGGCAACGAGGTCTATTTCTACCAGGGTATCGATTTCATCCGGGACGTCGAGGAAGACGTCCGCAAAGAGATGCAGGCCTATTTCAACTGCACCAACGTCGAACTGCGGCCGATCAGCGGCCAGATGGCGAACGACATCGTTTTCAAAGCGATGGTGAAATTCATAAACCGCGGCAGAGGCACGAAGTTATCCCGCCGGATACGCTCGGTGATCAATAACGATCTGAAGATGGGCGGCCACCTGAGCGACCAGCCGATGGGTGCGCTGTTCAATTTAGTTGAGGAAAACCCCGAAACCGGTAAGGAGTTCGTTTATCATTTCCCCGGACAGAAGGATAATCCTTACAAAACCGATACCTCCAAGCTGGCGGCATTGATCGAAACAGCGAAACCCGAACTGATCATTTTCGGGAAGAGCATGTTCATCTACAAAGAACCGGTAAAGCAGGTCTATAAAATAATCAAAGACATGAACCCCAAACCGATTTTGATGTACGATATGGCGCACACGTTAGGACTGTACGGTGCTTTCCAGGATCCGCTGGCCGACGGCGTCGATGTGGTGACCGGCAGCACGCACAAGACGTTCTTCGGGCCCCAGCGCGGGGTGATCGTCAGCAACATGAATGAAGGCAGCGGACTGGAGAAACTCTGGGTTGAAATCAAGAGCCGCGCTTTACCCGGGTCTACCAGCAACCACCACCTGGGAACATTGCTGGGCTTACTCGTTGCAAGTTATGAAATGAATTATTTTAAGAAGAAATTCCAGACGCAGGTCGTCGCTAACGCCCGCGCCTTTGCCAATGCCCTGAATGAGCGGGGTGTGACCGTGGAAGGGGATGCCACTGACGGCTTCACCGAGACGCATCAGGTGTTGATCCGCGTGAGTAAATACGGGTTGGGCGAAGAGATCGCGCTGCGGTTGGAAAAGAACAACATCATCACCAACTACCAGGCCTTGCCGGACGACGACAGCTTTGTCGGATCCAGCGGTATCCGCATGGGCGTGCAGGAAATGACCCGTTTCGGCATGAAAGAACAGGATTTCGAAGAGCTGGCCGGGTACATGGCAGAGTGTATTCAGAAAAAGCGCAAAGTGGCTGAGCAGGTGAAGCTGTTCCGGCAGCGGTTCCAGACGATGCAGTATTGCCTGCCGATCGAGAAAGCGGCGCCTTTGGCGGCCCGGGTTTTGGCTTCCAGTTTCTCCGACAGCAAGGACGGCCAGGTATTCGCCAAGGCGATGGTCGCTAAGGGTTAGTAGTCCTATCGATCGATTGTTTTTAAGAGGCCTGTCTTTCAGCAAGCCTTTTAGTTGGATTATTTGGCTACACCAGCGGATTTCTGTCCATCAAAGGCCGAAGGGTGAAGTAGTTTCTAAAAATCCCTCCTAAACTGAGACTGTCCGAAACCTCCTCAGAGAATGGGCTGTTGTCTTTCCAGTGAAGGCGGGAAACTTGTATATAAAACCGGCACATGTAATAATCGCGGATTTAAAAATGACCTGGTACTAAAGTACCGTTTTATTTGTTCAATTTAACCACAGCTTTTATTAATAGAAAAGAGTAAAGTACAAATAGGATGAGCGCGCGCTCGTAAAGCATTTCGCCCCGGAGCCGGCACAGCGCAGGATAAATAGCCGCCGAAAATCCCCGAAAAGCGGCATTGACAAATTTTTCCCAAAAGATTAAGATAGTTAATAGAGTTAACTATTGCCTTAGTTAACATATTATTTAAGAAGTGGTATATGGTGGACAAGAAAATAGATGAAGTAAATATAGACCGCGTGCTGGAAAACATGTTTATGGTCATGCTTGTTATTCACAAAAAGATTTTAAAAATAGACCCGTGCGCATTTCCGGACAATGTTACCCGTCTCCATATGGCAGTGATGGGGGAGCTTGCCCAAACCGGCATGACGATGTCAGAACTGGCTAAATCTTTGATGATGACAAAGCCCCAGTTAACCCATGTTGTGGACTCGTTGGTCAAGGTAGGAGTCGTAGAGAGGCGCCCGGATGTCAAAGACCGGCGGGTGATCAATCTGGCGCTTAACGGGAAAGGCCGCGCACTGCTGACAGAAGGAAAGCAGCAGATCAAGGAACATACAAAAAGCAGTCTGGCGACTTTGACACAGAGAGAACTAGCTGAAATGTCATCCGCCCTGGAAACATTAAGGAATATCGTCAGCAAACTATAAAACCGCGGTGATTTACCGCCAATATACCCTGCGTCCCGGTGTAACTATTCCAAAACACTCGCTCACAAATTAATATTGTCACTACGGTCATGGAGGAACTTTCTAAATGGGGAAACTAATTAAACATCTGAGGCCCTTTGTCTGGTCGATTGTGCTGATATTTGCCCTGTTGTTCGGCCAGGCGATGGCCGACCTGGCGCTGCCCGGTTACATGGCAGATATCGTCAATGTCGGGGTAGGGCAAAGCGGTATTGAGAATACCGTGCCGCAAGCGGTCAGCCAGACAGAATTCGGTAAAATCACCCTCTTAATGACAGACGCGCAGAAGGCGCAGGTGACCTCAGACTATGTCTTAATTGACAGCCAGTCACCTGATTACGCAAAATATCCTAAAGCGGCGGGGCCTGTTTATAAACTCAATACCAGCGATAAAAATGAAATTTCCGCGCTCGATGCTATTTTCTCGAAAACAATTCCGGCAGTGCTGGCCATCGAGACCAATCCAACTGCCGCTTTTACCGGAAGCCCGATACAGCTAAAACCCGGCGATGATCCGTTTGCAATTTTGGCAGCGCTTCCTCCCGCAGTACTGGATACGCTGCGCGCGGGTGAAGCAGCCCAGATCAATGCCATTCCTTCGATGATGCTGACGCAATATTCCGTGGCCTACATAACAATACAGTATAAAGCCATCGGCGTGAATATCAGCAGCATCCAGAACAAATACCTGATCCGCATCGGCGGTTTCATGTTGCTGCTGACGCTAGCCAGCGCGGCTGCTTCGATCACCGTCGGTTACCTGTCTGCCCGTGTCGCAGCCGGGCTGGGGCGCAACCTGCGCAAACAGTTGTTTGTGCGCGTGGAAAGCTTCTCCAATACCGAATTTGACAAGTTTTCCACGGCTTCCTTAATAACGCGGTCGACGAACGATATCACGCAAATACAGATGCTGATGGTGATGCTGTTCCGGATTGCGTTTTACGCACCCATCCTGGGTATCGGAGGCGTGCTGAAGGTAATTAACGCCGATACATCGATGCTGTGGATCATCGCGGCGGCCCTGGCGGCGATCTTGGTGATGATGGGCGTGATGTTCATGGTCGCCATTCCCAAATTTAAAATCATGCAGAAATTAATCGATAAATTGAATCTGGTGACCCGTGAAATCCTTTCCGGCTTAATGGTCATCCGGGCGTTCAACACCCAGAAGCATGAAGAGGAACGTTTTGATAAGGCCAATCAGGACCTGACCAAAACGAACCTGTTCATCAACCGCACGGTGCTGGTATTCATGATGCCGGCAGTGATGTTCCTGATGAACGCTGTGATGATCCTTATCATCTGGGTGGGTTCGCACCAGGTTGATGCCGGCACGATGCAGGTCGGCAGTATGATGGCTTTCATGATGTATGCGGTGCAGATCATCATGGCCTTCCTGTTCTTGTCAATCATCTTCGTGATGCTGCCGCGTGCCAGTGTTTCCGCGGTCAGAATCAGCGAAGTGTTAGAAACCGAACCGGTAATCGTTGACCCGGAAAAGCCGCAACAATTCAGCTCCAGTCAGAAGGGAACAGTGGAATTCAGGGATGTCGCCTTCCGCTATCCCGGCGCGGAAGACGATGTATTGAAAAATATCAGCTTTGTCGCGAAGCCCGGGCAGACCACCGCTTTTATCGGTAGCACGGGCAGCGGAAAGTCAACGTTAATCAACCTGATCCCGCGGTTTTACGATGTCACCCGCGGCAAAGTGCTGGTCGACGGCGTCGATGTGAGGGATGTTACCCAGCATGATGTGCGGGCTAAAATCGGCTACGTATCGCAGAAAGCGGTGTTGTTCTCCGGCTCGATCGAAAGCAATATTAAATATGCCAATGAAAATGCGACTTCGGCGGAAGTGGCGCACTATGCCGAAATTGCCCAGGCGACGGATATCATTAAAGAAAGTGAGCAGGGGCTGGCTACCGCCGTATCCCAGGGGGGCACCAACCTGTCCGGCGGACAAAAGCAGAGATTGGCAATTGCCCGCGCCCTGGCCAAGAAACCGGAAATCTACATCTTCGACGACAGCTTGTCCGCGCTTGATTTCAAGACCGACCGGGCGCTCAGACAAGCGCTGAAAAAAGAGACCGGCGATGCTACTGTGCTGATCGTGACCCAACGGGTTAGTACCGTAATGGGCGCCGACCAGATAGTTGTGCTGGACAACGGGGAAATTGCCGGCATCGGGACGCACAAGGAACTGATGGAAACAAGTAAGGTGTATCAGGAAATTGCGCTTTCCCAGTTGTCCAAGGAGGAACTCGTCTAATGAATCAACCAAATAACGGTTCAAATCAAGATAAAGACGCCCCAAAATTCAGAATGGGAAGACCCGGCGGCCCGATGGGCGGTCCCGGCGGCGGACACATGCCCGGTATGGGCGGCGAAAAACCAAAGAGCTTCAGAAAGGCAATGAAATCATTCATTAAATATCTGGCTCCATACAGGGTGGCGCTGATCACTGTACTGGTTTTTGCCATTGCCAGCACTGTTTTCGGCATCCTGGGGCCAAAAATGCTGGGCAATGCTACCACCATACTTTTTCACGGTGTAGCAGACAAGGCTATGCATAAACCCGGCGCAGCCATTGATTTCCACAGCATCGGCGTCATTGCTTTGCAATTGGTCGGGCTCTATGTAGCAAGCTTCGTCTTCAGCTATTTACAAGGTTATATCATGTCCGGTATTGCCATGCAGATTACTTATAAATTTCGCAAGAACATTTCTGAGAAGATCAAGCGGATGCCGCTTAAGTACTTCGATACCAAGACGCATGGTGAAGTGCTCAGCCGCGTGACTAACGACGTCGATACCATCAGCACATCCCTGGCGCAGAACCTTTCGCAGATCGTCACCTCGGTCACCATGATAATAGGGGTGATGGTGATGATGTTAACTATCAGCTGGGAACTGACGCTGGTCGCATTGATCACGCTGCCGTTATCCTTTGCGCTGGTCAGCGTAGTAATCAAGACGTCCCAGAAATACTTTAAACAGCAGCAGGTTTACCTGGGGCATGTGGATGGGCATGTGGAGGAAATGTACGGCGGCCATATTGTTATCAAGGCATTTAACGGTGAAGAGAAATCAATTAAAAAGTTTGATTCGCTCAACGAAGAACTGTATGCCGCCGGTTGGAAATCGCAATTCCTTTCCGGACTGATGATGCCGATGGTCACCTTTGTCGGCAACCTGGCTTATGTCGGTGTCAGCATCCTCGGCGGTTATCTGGCCGTGCAGGGGACGATCGGCGTCGGCGATATCCTGGCCTTCATCCAGTACGTCCGGTCATTCACCATGCCGATCACGCAGGTGGCCAACATTGCCAACGTGTTGCAATCCACCGCCGCTTCAGCCGAGCGTGTCTTCGAGTTCCTGGATGAACCGGAAGAAGTGCCGGATCCTGCGGATGCCGTGACTCTGAAAGAGGTCAAGGGCAACGTTACTTTCAAGAATGTCAGTTTCGGTTACAATCCGGATAGAGTCATTATTCACAATTTCTCGGCGGATATTAAGCCCGGGCAAAAAGTAGCCCTCGTCGGACCGACGGGCGCCGGTAAAACAACGATGGTCAAGCTGCTGATGCGTTTCTACGATGTTAACAGCGGATCGATTTTAGTCGACGGTGTGGATATCAGGAAATTCAAGCGGGCAGACCTGCGCGCTATGTTCGGCATGGTCTTGCAGGATACATGGCTGTTCAACGGCACGATCAGGGAGAACATCCGCTACGGCGACCTGACCGCCAGCGATGAAGCCGTGGTAAACGCGGCCAAGACCGCTAATGTCGACCATTTTGTGCGTACACTGCCGCACAGCTACGACCTGGAACTCAATGAGGAGTCCAGCAACATCTCGCAAGGGCAGAAACAGCTGCTGACGATCGCCCGCGCTTTCCTGGCCGACCCCAGGATACTGATCCTGGATGAAGCTACCAGCTCGGTGGATACTAGGACGGAAATCCTGATCCAGAAAGCAATGGTAGATCTAATGAAGGGCAGAACCAGTTTCGTGATCGCCCACCGGCTGTCCACTATCCGCGACGCGGACGTGATCCTGGTGATCAAGGACGGGGACATTGTAGAGCAGGGCAAGCATGAGGAACTGCTGGCCGCCAACGGCTTCTACGCTTCGCTGTACAAGAGCCAGTTCGAGATGGCACAAACGGAATAAACAGGGTCTCCTGCAAATAGAAAAAATAGAAAGGAGCCCGCTATAAGCGGGCTCCTTTACCGTCACTTGACAGAGTGCGCCGGGAACCGGGAGTGTGTTTCGGATATTACTGCCGCGCTTTTAGACTTTTTAATACTATGTTTTACGATACCTGCCCCGTCTTTACACGCGTATTACTCTGCCGCTGCTAGAGTAAAATCATGTGAATAAAAATCATAACCAGGACTATGAAGAAAAGGAATTAATGTGAGGATCAACTTAAAAAAAATCGCTGCGTCAATATTTGTTTTATGCGGAATCGGTGTTCTGTTAACGGGATGTGCAGGCCGGGCAAATGCTACGGCACCGGTTCAGACCCAAATGGCACCCGTCCAACGAGGCAGCATTACCATATTGGTTACGGGCACCGGCAATCTGGCGTTGGGGAAAAAACAATCCCTCTCTTTTAACCAGACAGGCCTGGTATCCAACNNAAACATCAACTGGATTCGGCAAAAGCTAATCTGGTGCAAACCCAGGCCGGTGTGGTAAACGCGCAATCAAATCTGGCTACCATGCAATACAATTTAAGTACCGCGCAAGCCAACCTGGATGCGGCGCAATACAATTTGCAGGCACAACAGGATATTAAAGCCATTCAGGATAAAATTGATAATGCCAATATCCAAATGCAGCAAGCCAAAGTGTTTTTACAGCAAGCGTTAATGGATCCTGCGGTTAAAAGCGACGTAATAACCTATTGGAATCAGACTATCGCCCGGTATCAGTCTGATATAGCCGGATTTCAAAAAGACTTACAAGATGTAAAGACCAACCTGCCGATCGTGGGCTTTTCGGTGACCGATATAACAACCAAGCAAGCGCTGGTACAGCAAGCTCAGAACGGAATAGCACAAGCTCAAGCCGGTGTGGAACTGGCGAAGAAAAACATAGAATCTGCCCAGGCTAATGTTATTGTCAGCCAGAACGCCGTAGATGACGCGCAAGCGGCTTTAATCGAAGAACAAAACGGCGCACAGGTAATTACCAGCCCCATTAAAGGTATTGTTACCAAAGTGAGCGTGAAACAGGGGGATATCGTGCAAAGGAATACCGGCATAATCGAAATAGCCGATCCGGAAAAATTTGAAGCCAATGTCATGGTTTCGGAGAGAGATGTTGCTTCGTTATCAACAGGCAGAGAGTCTAATGTTTCGTTTGACGCCCTGCCGGGATTGATCTTCCCGGCTAAAATAACCAGGATAGCGCCTTTAGGCACCATACAGCAAGGTGTCGTTAATTATCAGGTTACCGTTGAATTAACATCCGTCAAACCTGTAACAGGTACCGGATCGCCGGCGGCAAGCACACCTCCGGTAAACTTAAAAGACGGATTCTCTGCCGTTGTGAACATCCCGGTCCAGCAAAAGGATAACATCCTGATCGTGCCCAGCAGCGCAATTTCGCATAAAGGGCAGGATTACGTAGTTCAGTTAAAAACCAGTACTTCCACGGAAACACGCATCGTCAAGATCGGAATCACCGATTTTCAGAATACCGAGATCATCGATGGGCTTAATCAAGGCGATCAAATAGTCATTCCATCAATTCCTGTTGCCGCGCCAACTAATCAAAATGGATTTTTTGGCGGAGGCGGAGGCTAGACCAGATGATACTGCTAGAAAATATTATAAAAACCTATCCGATGGGTAAAAGTGACTTAAAGGTATTACAGGGAGTGAACCTGAATATTGAAAGAGGGGAGATGGTCGCGATCATGGGCGCTTCAGGGTCCGGAAAAAGCACGCTGCTGAACATGATCGGCCTGCTCGATAGACCGACTTCAGGCAGCTATTTACTGGAAGGGGAAGAGGTTGCCCATCTCAATGCTAAATCCCTGGCAAAAGTCAGAGGACAGAAGATCGGATTTATCTTTCAGAGCTTTAACCTGTTACCGTATTTATCCGCCCTCAAGAACGTAGAACTGGGGCAGAAGTACGCCCGGAAACCCAATACNNAATGAGCTATCCGGCGGTGAGCAGCAGAGAGTGGCAGTTGCCAGGGCGATAGCAAAGAATCCCCCGATAATACTGGCGGATGAGCCGACCGGTAACCTTGACAGTAAGTCCAGCAAGGAAATCATGGCGATATTAACCAATCTGCACATCGAACAAAACATCACGCTGGTAATGATTACGCATGATCCTAATGTCGCGCATTATTGCCAGCGAATAGTCTATATCCAGGACGGGCAGATAACCGGAGAGGAAAAATCATGACAAATATTTTTGATCCTTTGTCCACGGCCTGGACGACAATGGTCACCCATAAATTGAGAAGTATTTTGACCATTCTGGGNNCAGACAATCACCAACAGCTTGAATACTTTGGGTCCCAATATCGTTTATGTCACAGCCGAGTCTGCAACCCAATCAAGTATAGGACGCGCACCCGTGCCGGGGATGTTAACGCTGGAAGACGCGCAAGCAATTGTTTCCTCTGTTCCGAATATCAATGCGGTGGCGCCCACTAATACTTACGCCATGCAGGTGATCGCAGGTAATCAAAACATGACTGCGCAGATTACCGGAGTGACTCCGTCATATCAGCAGGTCAACAACATCCAGGTGGTGGGGGGTGATTTTATCAGCCAGGATCAGTATACCGGTTTTGCTAAAGTTGCTTTAATCGGTCCGACCGTCAGCACTACACTCTTTGGCGGAGAAAATCCCCTTGGTAAAACCATCCGGGTAGGAAATAATATTTTCCGTGTTGCCGGTGTTTTAAAAAGCAAAGGAGCCTCGTTCAGTTCCACTGACAGCGCTGTGCTGATCCCGCTTACCACATTGCAGGGAATGGTATCAAGATTGACTACTACCGGCCAGCATCAGGTGAGTTCCATCGCGGTTCAGGCAGCAAATAAAACCTCGGCATCTACGGTTAAAAACAGCATTATCAGTTTACTGCAATCCCGGCACCGGATAGCCCCGGGGGCGGATAACGATTTTACGGTGATGTCAATGGACGAAATCGCCGCCAGTATTAATACCGCGTTGAGCAGCCTTACCATACTGCTGGGAGCGATCGCCGGTATTTCTCTGCTGGTGGGCGGCATCGGGGTCATGAATATCATGCTCGTATCGGTGATGGAACGAAAAAGAGAAATCGGAATCCGTAAGGCGCTTGGCGCGGAAGGATCCGAGATCTGGGGGCAATTCCTGCTCGACGCAGCGTTGTTAACCCTTACCGGGGGTATGATAGGTGTAGCGATAGGGTGGGGGATATCCTCGCTGATAACTGCTTCCGGTATCCTCACAGCGGTAGTTACGACAAACACCGTGTTTCTGGCAGTCGGTGTGTCGGTGGGCATAGGGTTGATCTTTGGATTTTTGCCGGCCTTTCAGGGCTCGCGCCTGGATCCTATTCAGGCTCTACGGTCGGAATAAAAAAAGGTCTCCGGTAAATAGAAAAAGCCGGCTTAGTTTGCCTGTCCCCGGATGCCGTACATAAAGAGCGAAAACAGGTCCTGCGAATATTTACTGTCGCTTTTCATTCTGTCGCGGACGGCCGGGTTGTTGCCAATGCCCTGCCGGAAAAATTTAATATAGGCCGTGACGGCTTCCTCGGAGAGGTCGGCGCGCAAATTACCCTGTTCTTTCCCTTCTTTGATAAATTCCCGCAGTGAGTTTTCGATTTCCGTGCTGATGGCGTCGGGGGAATGCTTTGTATCCTGATTTTCCATTTCAATTTTGTAGCGGTCGGAAACGTCGATCCACGATTGTAAAAGTCCCTCGATTTTTTCCAGGTAAGATTTTTTCCAGACCAGGATCTCCCGGAATCTGCTGGTTATCCCGCTGACGATCGTTTTACGGTAATCGTGTACCAGTTCTTCTTTGCTGCCGAAGTTATTATAAATCGTGGCCTGGGACACCCCGGCTTTACGGGCAATGTCATTAACGCTGACTTTATCGGCGCCGAAACGGGAAAATAGTTCTTCGGCGGCCCGGCGGATATCTTCTTTACTTTGTTCTTTACGGCGCGCAAATCCATCCATATTTTATACTCCCACAGGTGCAGTGTTATAATAATTATAGTAAAACGTCTTGACAATTACAAATATTGGCAGTAGTATCTTTATAGAGATTATAGCATAACGTTCTAAAATGTATAACAATCACTATTTGGGGGGAGTCGAGTACCTGATGAATCGTTTTAATCTATCACTCTCCCTTAATCCCTCCCTGGCAGGGAGGGAAATTAGAAAGAGCGGGGAGGGATAAATGGGCACATCAGCTGTAATCGAGGCAAGCGGGATCACGAAACGCTTCGGCGATGTGGTGGCGGTCAACGACGTTTCTTTGAATATCCGCAAGGGTGAAATCTACGGCTTTTTGGGATTGAACGGGGCCGGCAAAACAACAACTATCCGCATGTTATTAGGGATGATCAAGCCGGATAAAGGTTCGGTCTCGCTATTCGGCACAAAATTGCAGCCCGGACAGAAAAAGATATGGCAGCGGGTCGGTTACATGGTAGAAACCCCCCATGCTTATCCCGACCTGACGGTACGGGAAAACCTGGAGATAATCCGGCAATTACGGCAATTGCAAGACACCGGCGCAGTAGAGAAGATCATTGCTCAAATGGGTCTGACTCCCTATGGCAATCGCCGGGGGCGGGTACTTTCAATGGGCAACGCCCAGCGGCTGGGACTGGCCAAAGCGCTGATGCACCATCCGGCTCTGCTGCTGCTCGATGAACCGGCGAACGGTCTTGACCCGGCGGGGATTGTCGAGATACGCAATATGTTGCGCGGCCTGGCGGAAAATAACGGCGTGACAATTTTTATTTCCAGCCATATTTTAAGTGAAGTGGCGCGGCTGGCGACACGTATCGGAGTGGTGCATGAGGGCAGGTTAATCAAGGAACTGGACGCAAAAAAATTGACTGAAGAGGAAGGTCAAAGGCTGGTAACGGATGTGCGGGATACAGGGGCGGCGTTAGCAGTCCTGGCGAAAGCCGGTATTACCGCGGTCGCTGAAGGAAAAAACTCGCTGGTAATGAGCGATAAAGAATCCGTGCAGAACCCGGAAAAGATCGCCACCTTGCTGGTTGAGGCGGGGTGTCCGCCTTCCCGGTTGGTGGTAGAGCAAAAAGACCTCGAATCCTACTTCCTGGGACTGGTCGGCGTGAAGGAGGACAAATAATCATGAATACGATACTGCGTGAATTCATTCCGGCGTTAAAGGTGGAATTTCAGAAAGTGCGGCGCACAAAGACGCTGTGGCTCACTGTTTTTGGCTTTGTCCTGGCAACGGCGATCGGTGGATTGTTCATGTACATTTTGAAAGACCCGGAAAGGGCGCGCCGGCTCGGTATCATCGGGGCGAAGGCGCAGATCTTCGGCGGCAAAGCTGACTGGCCCAGTTTTTTTAACTTCATGTTATTACTGGTCAGTCTCGGGGGACTGATCATTTTCGGCTTTATCTTCGTCTGGATCTTCGGGCGGGAGTACAGCGATAAAACTTACTATGATCTGTTATCTCTGCCGACTTCACGGGTAACGATCGTGATTGCCAAGATCATTACCGCGGCTTACTGGTGCATCGCGCTGGTTTTGCTGGTGTTTGTGCTGACGTTGGGCGCCGGGGCGGCGCTGCAATTACCGGGGTGGTCGTCAGCGGTGACAATGCACGGCCTGAGGTTTTTGCTGGGCACCGGGGCATTAACCCTATTAACCTGCATTCCTTTTGCGCTGCTGGCCAGTATCACCCGCGGCTACTTGCCGGCGGTCGGGGGTATTTTCCTGGCCCTCATTTTAGGCCAGATCGTCAGCCAGATCGGCTACGGGCAATATTTTCCCTGGATGATCCCGATGATGTACAGCGGCGCGGCGGAGGCATTGTCCGGTAAAACCGGGGCGCCAATCGGTTTTGTCAGCTACTTGCTGGTGGCGCTTGTCGGCGTTGTCGGTATTGTTGTGACCGGCGCGTGGTGGAGAAATGCCGACCAGACCTGATTTGCGCAAACCGGCTCCCAACAGTAGAATGAACGGTATGAAAGCTGATTTGGATAGTCTGGTGCGGTTGCGGAAGGCCGATATCAAACCGGCTGCCAGAGCGCTGACCGCAGCATTCCGGAAGTACCCGCTGCTGGTGGATAAATACCATGATGAATCAGAGAGAAATAAAGCGGCTTATTACTTTTTTCTGATTATTGTCGGTTACGGTATCCGTTGGGGTGAAGTGTATGGAACATCCCCGAAAATGGAAGGGATCGCCGTGTGGTACCGGTCGGAACATTTCCCGATGAGATTCTGGAAAATTTTGCGTTCCGTGCCGTTTTCCGTGTTACTGGGTTTTCCCTGGTCGGGAGTCGGCAGGCTGCAAGCAGCGGCGAATTTTGTTGAGGCAAGACATCAGCAGTTCGCGCCTGCGGAGCACTGGTTTTTGGATTCAATCGGGGTTGCGCCTCAATACCAGGGAAAAGGTTATGCCGGCAGGTTGATAAGGGCCATGCTGGAGCGAACCGATAAAGAAGGGGTGCCGGTTTACCTCGACACGATGGATGAGATAGACGTGCGGCGGTACGAACATTTCGGCTTCAAAGTGATCGATAAATCCGCCGTACCGAAAACAACTCTGACCAACTGGGGTTTGGTAAGGGAAGCAAAAAAGATAGATTAGAATAGGGAGTAAAAGCTCCCCGTCCGTTACTTAATTCAGGGTAAAGTAAAAAGTTGCCCCTTCTCCTTTCTTGCTTTTTGCCCGGACCTGGCCGCCGTGTTTTTTGATGACCCGCTGCACCGGGGCCAAACCAATCCCGGTACCGCCGTACTCTGTTGTTGAATTTAACCGCTGAAACGGCAGGAATAACTTGTCAGCAAATGCTCCGGGGCCATCATCTTAAGTTCTGCTGCTACTGATTCCGCCAGGTCGCTCAAATTTACTTTTTTCACTGCGGGTGATAGCGATAATCGAAGAATATCTTCAATCATTTGAGACATTCGTTTACTGGCTTCCTGAATGGGATCTAAAGTTTCTAATGCTGATAGCTGCTTGCTTTCTATAGTATAATGAAGCCATGAACGAGGCTCCCAAACCCTTACTGGTTATCTTTGACGGCAACGGCCTGATCCACCGCGCTTTCCATGCTTTACCGCCGTTTACCCTGCGCAAAACCGGGGAGATGGTAGGCGCGGTTTACGGCTTCACTGCCATCATGCTGAAAGCCATCAACGATCTGAAACCGACGCATTATGCCGTCGCTTTTGATAAAAAGGCCCCCACCTTCCGCCACCAGATGTACGATGAATACAAGGCTACCCGCAAGGAGACACCCGCCGAGCTGGTGGGGCAATTCGGGCGGGTCCGGGAACTGGTGCAGGCTTTCGATATCCCCATCTTCGAAATGGAAGGTTTTGAAGCCGACGACTTGCTGGGTACGCTGGCCGCGCAGGCCAATGCCCGGGGCATCGATACCGTCATCGTGACCGGCGACGCCGACCTGATGCAGCTGGTGAACGATAAAACGACGATACTTTACCCCAAAGCACGCGGCAGTTTCGGGGACGCGGACAAATTTGACGCCGCCGCCGTAAAGGCCAAGTACGGCATCGGGCCGGAGCACATCGCAGATTATAAGGCATTGAAAGGCGATACCTCGGACAACATCCCCGGGGTCAAAGGAATCGGCGAGGTGACCGCGGTCAAACTGATCCAGAAATTCGGAGGGATCGAACAGATTTACGCCCATCTGGACGAAGTTACGCCGCCCAAACTCCAGGCGCTGCTGCGGGAAAACACCGAAGTGGCAAAGAAGAGCAAAATCCTGACCACCATCGTTACCAATGCCCCGATCACCTTCGACCCGGAGGCCAGCCACAACATCCACTACAACCGCGATAAAGTGATCGAACTTTTCCGGGAACTGGAATTCACCTCCCTGCTGAAACAGTTGCCCGGCGGTATAGAGACAGCGCCCCTGAACCCAGCCGGGGAAAACGCGCCTGCAACCCCGGCGGAAAACCTGCCACCGGTGAAAATTGACTACCATTTAGTGAATACGCCGGAAGCTCTGGACGCACTGGTAAACAGATTGAGAGAGGCGTCCGCTTTTGGGTTTGATACCGAAACCACCGGCACCAGGCCGATGATCGACCAACTCGTCGGCATATCTGTCTGCCCCGCCCCCGGCGAATCGTATTACATTCCCGTCGGGCACACGGGCATGCTGCAATCGCCGCAATTACCGCTGGAGATGGTCGTGGCTAAACTTGAACCCATCTTCGCGGATGGCGCCAAGGCAAAAATCGGGCACAATGCCAAGTTTGATATGGAAGTGCTGGGCGAAGTGGGGATCAACGTCACCAATGTCACTTCGGACACGATGGTGGCCGCCTTTCTGCTCAGCGAACCGGCGATCGATCTGAAATCGCTGGCATTCACCCGCCTGAACATCGAAATGACGCCGATTACCACCCTGATCGGCACCGGCAGCAAACAGATCCCGATGTCCCAGGTCGAAATCGAGAAAGTCTCTGACTATTCCTGCGCCGACGCCGATATGACGATGCGCCTGAACGACATCCTCGCCAAAGACCTGAAACAGCAGGATCTGTGGCAGTTGTTTGATGAAACCGAAATGCCGTTAGTGCCCGTTTTACTGAAGATGGAACAGAACGGGATTGCCGTGGACACCAACATCCTGGCCAATATGTCGCGCAGCCTGGGCGACCAGATACGCGTGCTGGAAAAAGAAATCTGCGACCTCGCCGGGCAGACGTTTAACATCAACTCGCCCCAGCAACTGGGCATGATTCTGGCCGACGTCCTGCATCTGGAAGGCGTGAAAAAGAAAAGCGGCGGGTACTCGACCGCCGCAGACGTGCTGGAAAGCCTGCGCTGTGACGAAGCCCCGATCATCGGGAAAGTGCTGGAATTCCGGCAGCTGTCCAAACTGAAATCGACCTATGTGGACGCCTTACCGGCGCTGGTCAACCCGAAGACCAAACGGGTGCACACCAGTTTTAACCAGACGCGCACCTCGACGGGTAGACTCTCTTCCAGCGACCCCAACCTGCAAAATATCCCCATCCGCGATGAGATCGGCCGCCGCATCCGCGAAGCGTTTGTGGCCCCGCCCGGCTCGTTCCTGATGGGCGTGGATTATTCCCAGATCGATTTGCGCGCTTTAGCGCACCTTTCGCAGGACTCCAACCTGTTACAAGCCTTCCGCAACGATGAAGATATCCATACCGCTACGGCGGCCCAACTTTACAGCGTGGGCTTGAACGACGTCACACCGGCGATGCGCCGCTTCGCCAAGACCGTCAATTTCGGCGTGGTGTACGGCATGAGCAGCTACGGGCTGGAGCAAGCTACGGAACTCTCCCGCGAGGAAGCGGGCAAATTTATCAAGGCCTATTTTGACAAATACTCCGGCGTGAAATGGTATATGGAACTGACCAAGGAACAGGCCCACAAGAGCGGCTATGTCCAGACCATCCTGGGCCGCAAGCGGATGATTCCGGACATCAACGCCTCCAATCGCCAGGTGCGCGAATCCGCCGAACGGATGGCGATTAACATGCCGGTACAGGGCACTTCCGCCGATATCATTAAGAAAGCGATGATCAACCTGCACCGGGAAATGATTCAACGCAAACTGCAAAGTAAGATGCTGCTGCAGGTGCACGACGAACTGGTCTTCGAGGTGCCGGAAGCGGAAATGGCCGAAATGCGTGTTTTAGTGCCGGACATGATGGTCAATGCCATCCAATTAACAATTCCCCTCAAGGTGGATGTCAAAACAGGAATCAACTGGGGGGAAATGGAGAAGTAAATGCCAGAACTGCCGGAAGTAGAAACAGTTAAAAATCAGATAGCGCCGTACATCATCGGACGGACAATTACCAAAGTGACGCTGCTGTGGGACAGAATGGTCAAAGGGCAGGACCCGCAGGATTTTGTGAAACGGATTGCCGGGCAGAAAATAACTGATGTTACCCGGCACGGCAAGTACCTCATCGTCCACCTCGGCAGCGGCCATAAAATGATCATCCACCTGAAAATGACCGGCTCCCTGATCCTTGGTAACAATAACGATACCGAACCGCCGTTATACAGCCGCGCCGTTATCCACCTGGACGACGGGCAGAATATATATTTCCGCGATCCGCGCAAGTTTGGCATACTCAACCTTGTCAAAGATACCCTGGAGATCGATGCTAAACTGGGTCCGGAACCGCTGGAGGCAGCCTTCACCCTGCCGATTTTTACCGAAGGCTTGTTAAAACGCAGCGCGCCGGTTAAATCCGTGATACTGGACCAGAAATTTATCGCCGGTGTCGGTAACATGTATGCCGACGAAGCGCTTTTCCTGGCGAAAATCGACCCCCGGCGGCCTGCCAATAAGCTTAAAAAGGCCGAAATAAAACGGTTGTACGCGGCGATTCAGGACGTATTGATAGCGGGAATTAAATACGGCGGCGCCAGTGTGGT
>PMBW01000183.1 GCA_003153075.1 Dehalococcoidia bacterium
ACCGTGCTTTTTGGCGGTTGCTTTAACCTCATCGATGTACGCTTTGTCAGTATTCAATTCGATATGCGGAGGCACATTGGCCGAACAGGCCAGTTCCACCCCGCTAAACCCCGCCCAGGCAATATGCTGGAAAGCGCCGTAAATATCCAATTGATTAAATATAAAAGTGCTGGATCCTAATTTCATTGCTAAAGTCTCCTTAAATTTATGTATTATTTTTTAAGATTATTAGTGTCCCAAGGACTTCTTTAATTTCCGGTCGATCCAGAAACGTGCCATATAGAAGGAGAAGCTGGGCGGACTCCAGCAAATCGCGCCGAATTGTCCGTGATAGCCTTTAAGCCACGGCTGCACGAGCGAGTACTGCACCGGCTGCGGGAGCGACACGGCGAAATGCTGTCTGGCCACGTATTCATTAGCATCGCGGAAGATGTGCTTGACTTCATCAACGCTGCGAGCGGCGATGGCCTTGGTGAAAAAGGCATCATACACCGGGTCACTGACCATCGAGTGGGGATTGGAGGAGGTGCCGGTTTGAAACATCGTGAGCTGCCGCAGCGGCTCATGGGCGCGGTGTAATGAACCGCCCATACGGTAAACCAGGGCATCGTGCTTCTTCTCCGTCTCGACAAACGTAATAAAAGCGCCGGAATCCAACACCCGGATTTCCATTTCGACACCAACCGCAGCAAAGTAGCTCTTAATCACGGGCAGCAATTCCAGATCAGCCGAGGCATCCGCTACCACATTCGTCTTGAAGCCGCGGGGATAACCGGCCGCTGCCAAGAGTTCTTTAGCAATTGCCGGATTATAGGCATACTCATCTTTTAAATCCTGCGGCCATTCATCATAAGGGAAGCCCCAACCCTTACCCCATTTGCTCATGTGCCGCGAGCTTATGGATGAGGGATAGGGGTCGGCGGTGCCGCCGAAATAGTTTTTAGCGATGGCGGGCAAATCAAGAGCCTGCTGCAGAGCCCGGCGGACACGGATATCATTGTAAGGGGCCACGTCATTACGGGGATCGATGCTGCCGCCCGAAGGAATGGGGATTTGCACGATCTCCGGGTTCGTTTTTAGCATCTGCCGGGCATTTTTGGCCGAAATTCCGTCCACAGCGTCGATCTTGCCCGCGCGCATTGCCGCAAGCGCTTCTGCCTCATCTGTGATAACCACCATTTTAAGCTTGTCCGCATAAGGAAGCCGATTCTGGGGGTAGCGCTCATCATATCCCCAGTAATCTGGATTCTTCACCATACTGGCGGCTCCGCCGGGGGTGAAATCCCTGATCATAAAGGGGCCGGTGCCGACGGCATGATGCCAGTCACCGAGGTCGCCCCATTTTTCCACAACTTCACGCGGGCCGACGGCCAGCGTCGGATTGTGATTGGTAACCATGGTTTCCAGAATAAATTCCGGATTCGGGGTGCTCCATTTAAAAACAGCAGTATAACGATCAACCGCGGTGACCGATTTTAACTCTCTAGTTGAGGCTACGGTAGCATGATACGGAGCGGGTTTGGTAAAACCACTGCCCAAACCCAACAGCCGATGGAAATGGAAAGCGACATCATCAGCGGTAAATTCACGCCCGTTAACCGGCGGTAAATTCTGCCAATGGATCCCTTTGCGGATATGGACTACAAAGGTATAAGGGTCAGTAAACTCCCAGCTTTCCGCCAGCAGCCCTTTCATAAATTGATTCGGGGCCATCGTTTGATAATCAAATACCGCCGGGTCAACCGTCCAGTCTTCCGAGAAGGGTCTTTCCAACCAGGCTGCGTAAACCTGGGTGAGGTGCGCGCCGTTATAAGGATCAAAATTCAGGATATCCCTGACGCTGCGCACAATAATTTCACCACCGTATTGTGGTTTTCCGAGTTTATCCCACCAATGACCGGCTTTATTTTCCAAATTTTCTCCTTCTTTTCACGCTCAATAATTACGGTTTCAACCTGATATTTTTCATTCCGTTATTTTGACCGTGAACCGATTTTTTTATAATACAACATTTGGCTAAATAAGGCGTGCGGTTATTTCGTATTGCGCTTTACTATTTCATTCCATACATCTTTACCGCGCAGCTTTTGCAGGTAATCGGCGGCGGGGCCTGTACCGGGCTGCATGGCAAAGGTGCGCATTGGCAGTGTGCCGGTATCCTTGAAATTCTGATAGAATTCCAGAATTGATTCGGCGATAATAAAATCAACTCTCGCGTTCACCCATAATTTGGTATTAATATCGGCATAGTCTTTCGCAGTAAAATCATCCGGTCCCATGCCCCAGATCATGACCTCCGGCGCGCCAGCCTTCCGGTAAAGCTCGCCCAGATGTTTTTTCGCGGCTTCCTTGTCTTTAGATACTGACGGATGGAAGTTGGGGAAGATTACGTCTACGCCTAATTCCGTGCAGGCTTTAGCGCGGGCGAATACTTCTTCATCACCCATCGTGGCGCCGGCGTCAATTCTAGCGATTATGACGCAATCCTTATCCTCTTTATCGCGCGCTTCCAAAGCCGCACTCATCTTACCCAGGAACTCATCACGGGGAAGAACATCACCGATACCGTGCTGACCGCGGGTAATGGAAGGCTTACGGTCGCAGATGTAGAGTCCGGAGGCCCCTGCGCGGATAAGATGTTGAGTGGTGAGATAAGCAGAGAGCATTGGACCAAATCCATCGTCCGCGATGACAATGAGAGGGATATTGATCGATTTGGCTACATATGTGACAACATTGACGACTTCCGTCGCCGTGACTAAACCGATATTGGGCAACCCGAACTCGGTATCGTACATGCTGGAGCCGCTTAAACAGGCTGATTTAAAGCCGACTGCTTCTGCACACCGGGCGGTCAGGCAGTCACAAACGCACGGCACGAGGATAAGTCCGGGTTCATGTAAAAGATTACGCAGCATCGTGGTCTTTTTCATCTAATCTCCTCCAATTGTTATTTGGTGTTTGTTTTTTTACTTTTTTGGTTGAAGCGGCGGGTTTCGCCGCATCCGCTAATTTCCAGTTGTGTGCATTCAATTCACCGCTCGGCATCTTCGACCAGACAGGGCCGCCCATCCTGGCACCGTCGTTGCAACCGCTGATACGCAGGATCTTGGCCAGGCCTTTGCCGACATTAGTAATGGAATGCCGCTGGTCTGAAGGGCAATAGATCAGGCTGTCCGCGCCGACTATTCTCTCTTCATCGCCCATCGTTGCCTTGATCCGTCCGGAAATCACGTAATAGACATGGTCGAAAATCGGCATATCTTTGTTATATTCATGATAGTGTTCTTCAATCCCGCCGCCCGGCTGGATATTATTCAAAGCTAAATCAATGCTCATCGAAGGGGATTTCCCCACCGGCGGGAGGGAGGTGTCGGGACGCAGAAAAGCATAGGCTTTTTGATTGGGATGGCCTTCGCCTTTACCCGGAATTACTGCTTCCGCTTTGGTCATGATAAATCCTGTTCTCTTTTTTGCCACTGCATTCTCCTTTTCTTTCCGCTATTAACTAGACTGATTGACTAACGTTCCATCGATTTTTTCAGTTTCTGGTCGATCCAGAACCGCGCGGTGTAAAACCCGAGACTCTGAGGACTACCGCCCTGGCCGCAGACTGAACCGAATTGGCCGTTGTAACCTTTGAGCCACGGCTGATACAGCGAGTACTGCATCGGTTCCAGCAGGGATATTGCGAAATGCTGCCGCGCGACATACTCGTTGGCATCTTTCAGCACCTGCTTAACCTGATCGACACTGGTAGCGGCCATTGCTTTGGTATAGAAACCATCATAGACTGGATCGCTGACCATTAAGAAGTTCGCCGAAGATCCTGTCTGAAAACGGGTGAGCTGACGGAGCGGTTCGTGAACACGTCCCAATGATGATGAAGCGTGCTGGGCGATCTGGTCATGCTTCTTTTCTTTCTGCACAAAAGCATCCCAGGCGAAGGTTTCCATCGGGCGAATTTCCATATCAATACCGACAGCGGCAAAATAATTTTTCACCAGTTTCAGCAAGTCCATATCCCCGCCGATCTCCCAAACGATGTTGGTCTTGAAGCCGTTGGGATAACCGGCATCTGCCAGCAGCTGTTT
>PMBW01000206.1 GCA_003153075.1 Dehalococcoidia bacterium
TTCGATAACCGCTAATAATATTAACCAGGAGCGAGTGTATTTGAACAAGAGACCAAAGGCTGATTAGTCTCTTATTTAAATATACCACCTAACCGGTTAAAACGTTAGATTCTGTAGTTTATTTCGTTCGGACGCTGTTATCTGCGGGCAAGTCATTTTTTATTCTTTGCACTTTTGTTATGGAATCACGAATATAGCCCTGTTTGTGCAGTGGCATTCGACGTTATTATTGAATNNGGATTTTAGTAAGGTAGCTTAAAAAGGAGCTCGTTAATACTCTCTTCTTTTTGTTTCCCATTGGCATAAAGATTCATTACAACTATATTCATGATCGATCCTGGTAATATCAACGCAAAGCGGGTAAGTGTCTCAATAGTCAATTTTTGCTTTTTACAATTCACCTCTTGATTTTTGTTTATTCCATTGATATAATAGCCGAACTCATATGCGAAATCACCAGAATAAATCAGTGGATAAATAAAATTATTATAGGAGGTTCAAGATGTCAAAAATGAGTATTATGGAGAAGATCTATTTTATCGCAGCATGGGTCGTTGCCGGCTGCTCTGTGCTGGCGCTTATTCTATCGCCTATAGCGCTGAGACATAATGGGCTTCAGGCTATTGGATCTGTTTTAGATTGGATCGCCGTTGGGATAACAGGGACTTTCGCTTTCCTCCATGTTTCAGGCTGGTTCAGAAATAGTCTCGTCATGTTCATTATGGCCTGGGTCGTTGGCGGGATTATTTTTTTATCGATGATCCTGACAATGGCGGCGAATTTAGGAGGAGTAGGCACCATTGCGGTTTTATTCGAACATATCGCTCTTCTGGTATTATTTACACTGCTTTTACTCCATCTATCCGGGATGTTAGAAAAGGGTAACAAAACTGATAAACCAGCGCCAAAACCTTAAGGCTGAATTCGTCTTTTAGCTATCTAAAAAAGATTTTTAAGAAGATAAGACGGTAGATTTGATCACCGTTAGACTTTTGTTGAAGTAAAAATTGTTTCCAGTACTAAATTCAGTTACCGGTTTCTGATTGCGAATTTACGGTCTTTAAAGTAAATGATTATTAAGATTAGCATGAGTCCGTTCGCCTTTGGCAATATCAGCTGGTGGGTACTGCTTTGGAGCCTGGGGGGAGCGGTCATAATCAGTTGGGCCTGGTTACAGGCAAAAAAAGGGGTTTTGCCTTCTTATCGGATTGTATTCAGTGCTGCACTTGTAATGATGCTATTAGGCTTGCTTTTCGCGCGGCTCTTTTACGTTATAGATCAATGGGCATATTACGTTCAATTTCCGAGCAGGATAATGGGAATCAATGGTTTATACATTAACGGAGCGATAATCGGCGCGGTCTGTGGTTTGTGGTTATACAGTCGATCAGGTAAATTAAACTTCGGGAAATGCGCTGATGTAATAATCCCCGGCGTGATCGCCGGACAAATAATAGGGAGAGTGGGGTGCCTGATAAACGGCTGTTGTCACGGCATTGAAACCAATCTGCCGTGGGGGATCGTTTACACAAATAATGCAAGCGCAGCAACAACAGGTATCGCCTACCATCCGTGGCAAATCTATGAAATGTTAGTTTTGATCATGATCATGGTAATTGTAGTGAGATTGAAAACAAAAACCAGGACAACGGGGTTATTATTTGCTATTTACCTGGCAATATATTCGATATGGCGCTTCGCCGGCGGTTTCCTTCGTCCTGATAAAATTTCTTTTCTGGGTTTACAGCAAGCACAGATCGTGGCACTCGTATTACTGATATTTACTTTGCCTTTCCTATGGCGCAGTACGGTCAGGCAAAATATTTTGTACAAGCGGAGGTTGCAACGCGGTTAGTATGCCCTGTTGGAGACAACGGGCCGGCTCACTTTTAATCTGAAATTTTTCGTTATGGACTATTGACAAACCAGACTTCCAGAGCTAAATTTAATTATCTTTGAGGCTTACCATGAAATTGAAAGTTTTCAACTCAACTTTCTTTCAACTGACGGGGGTATTCTTAGGCTCCTTTGCGCTAATCGTGGTAACGCTTGCCTGGTTAGGTATGGCATGCGAAGGGGATTCGGGAACAGGGTGCTCTAATACCCCGGTAGTGGCAATTAACCCTGATTTTACTTCTGTGCCGCTTTCCACCCTCTATCACAACACATTTGCAATAAAATCTGACGGCACTTTATGGGGTTGGGGTTCTAATGATGTCGGGCAAATAGTTACCGGTACGGGCAGAAATAATATCAACGTACCGACGCAAATCGGTTCCGACGGTGATTGGGCAACGGTATCAACCGGCTGGTATCACGTCATGGCGATTAAAACCAACGGCACATTGTGGAGTTGGGGAAGTAACGATTACGGGCAACTTGGTAACGGCACCTCCGGCTATCAAAGCGGTAACAAGTCCATTCCAAAACAAGTTGGGACTGATAGAGACTGGATTGCCGTCGCCGCCGGAGATCAGCACACTGCCGCACTGAAACGCGACCACTCTCTTTGGACTTGGGGATGGAACAAAGCTGGACAATTGGGGAATGGCAATTTGAACGATATCACGAAACCTACCAGGGTGGGAGCAGACAATGATTGGGTAAAGGTGGCGGCGGGTCAAAGCTATACGATCGCCCTAAAACAAGACGGCACTATCTGGTCGTGGGGAAATAACAACAAAGGCGAGCTTGGTTACCGGACCGATACTGCTTTTCCAAATCCGGTACCCAGGAAAATCGGAACGGATACGGACTGGAAAGACGTCTTCACGGGAGGCTTTAACGCAGGCTTAAAACAGAATGGCACATTATGGGTTTGGGGTGAAGATGTATATGGGATTACCGGAGATAAAGCAAAAATGATACAGATCCCCGGCTCCGGTTGGCAAACTGTCAGTGTGGGTAACAATCAGGGATTTGCTCTTAAATCAGGAGGCGGATGGTACGGCTGGGGTATGGATGTTTTGTTTGATCTTGAAATTGCCGGTAAAAACTACTTACCGCCAACACAACCGACTCAAATAACCGGCAATGATTTAACGACAGCAATCTGGAAAAACTATGTCCAACCAACGCAACCAATCCAGCTAACCGGCGGCGCCTGGAATGTTCTGATTGCCGGGTATGATTACTCATATGGCGTTAAAGGCGACGGTAGTCTATGGGCCTGGGGTAAAAATTCACTTGGTGAACTGGCATCGGGTAATTTCACAGACATCAAAGTACCCGCTAATGTATGGAAAATAAAATGATCGTGGATTCAAGTCTGCACAATAAATAACGGTAATGCCTATGTTGGCCAATAGCAACAAAACATTGAGAAAGGAGAAACCATGACGGATTTAATGTCTGTATTCGGTTGGGGCTCACCTATCGGGATCGGTATTTTTCTGTTATGTTTAGCGGGGATGATATATTTACTATCCAAAGTACAACCGCGAAAGAAAGACGGCAAGTAAATTTATCCAGTGATTTTAGAGAGGGGAATGCCCCTGAAGTGGGTTCCCCCTCTTCTCATATTGCGACTAAAGCACTATCTGAATTATGCAAAAGATGTATGTTATCAAGAATGGTTTCACCTGATAATGGGTATTACCGGCCCCGGCATATCAACAGGACGCAATAATTATTTCCATGTTATCGACCGTTGCGATAATATTGATATTAACAATAACGCATCTGCTCGAATATTGATTCTAATGAAAATTAAATCATGGATATCCGCCGTAATACACTGGCACCATGCGTGGATTTGTCTGCTCGTAATTATCACGCTGGTTCTCCATTTCAGTATTATTATGCAGCCGCGAACCTATATCGCCGACGAAGGCTATTATGTGGCGGATGCGAAATCAATTATTGCGCATCAGGGCACGCTCACTCCGGAACATCCGCCGCTTGGTAAACTATTTATTGTCAACGGCATCCGGATTTTTGGGGATAATCCCCTGGGATGGAGATTTTTTTCTGTAATATTCGGGACGATTTCAATAGTCCTTCTTTATTTTATTTGCCGCCGTTTGAAACTTGGGAACAACGCCACATTGATTGCCTCCGGTCTTTTTGCTTTTGAGAACCTTAGTTTTATTCAAGCCAGTGTGGCAATGCTGGATGTATATTACTTAACTTTTATGCTTGCGGCGCTCTTATTCTTTATATCCAGGAAGTATTTTCTTGCAGGAATTTTGGCAGCATTCAGCATTTTATCCAAACTTAACGGCAGCGCGATATTGGGAGTCTTTTTTCTGTATTGGCTTTTCACCGAACGAAATAATTGGCGGCAGTTAGTTGTGCCGGTGGTTACAGCTTCAGTATCATTTTTAGCTTTGCTGCCGCTGCTGAATTATGCGTTGTTTTCGCAGATGACGAACCCATTTCAAGCAGTCCAGATCATGCTAAGCGGAGTAGGCAGCAACACTTTCAGCCACACTGCCCTCCGTTTTGACGGTAGTTTGCCGTGGGATTGGCTTATGAACGGGGGCGCAATCATATACCATTCCGAACCGCAATACATTGCGATATTGAGTTTTACAATCTCAATATTTATTATTCCCTGCGTTCTGTACCTGCTCTACAAAGCGACAAAATCAGACCGCGGTGCATTATTGAGTTTAATCTGGTTTGCCTGCAATTTTTTACCCTGGATAGCGATAAGTCTGGTTTTTAACAGAACCACATACGTTTATTATATGTATCCGGCGGTCATCGGCCTGACTATCGGGATTGGTCTGGGCGCCGGTGAGCTGCTGGATTTCTGGAACAGAAGTAAACAGAGCACAATTGCATCATTGGGTCGGGCGAGTGTATGGGCTTATTTAACGAT
>PMBW01000171.1 GCA_003153075.1 Dehalococcoidia bacterium
CGCATCGGTGAAAAGATGGGTATCGTTACGCAGGCTCCAGCCGGAGCTGAGCAAGCCCTGCAGCAATGTTAAAGAACCTGGCGGCGGCGTCTGTTTGATTTCCGTCAATACCGGCGCGATGATGTCTGCTTCGCCCAACAGTTCGGAGAGGCGGTTGGCCTGATGCGTGATCAGAATGACGCGCTGCCGGTCGGCCAGCATCTGTTTGATTTTGGCAAGGAAAACAGGCAACTGTCCGCCGTAACTGGTCAACGGTTTGAAATCCAGCCGGTAAGTTGATTCGTTGTTCACCGTGCTCAATTCACTGAACAGCAGGCGCGGCATTTTCTCCAGCGCCGGATTAAGTTCTTCCCAGTTGAAATAGGGTTTGGGAAAATTCGCGGGTAACTCGCCCTTTTCCTGCTGGTCTTTGCGCAACTCGATCGCTTTATTGTCAAAATCTTCGATGGTGCGCTGGACGCTGAGCGGTTCATCGATGACCAGCAGCGTGTTTTCCGGCAGGTATGAAAGCAGGCTGTCCTGATTGAAAAGCGGGGCGTAAAACTCCTTACTGACCGTTTTTTGTCCCTCGAAGAGGTCGGTGAGTTCCTTAACGAAGGTCTGCCGGGTTTCTTCTCCGCAATTGCTGAAGTCGATGGTTCTGATAATATCTTCCGGCTTAGTACCGTTGGCGGAAAATGGCGCCAATAATTCCGTTGCCGGACCGATACTGACCGAGGCAACTCTTCTCACCGAACGTTGATTGGAAGGATCGTAGAGCCGGATGCTTTCCACGGTATTGCCGAAAAACTCCAACCGGGCAGGCATTTCGCTGGTCGGGGGAAAAACATCGACGATACCGCCGCGTCTGCTCGTCGTGCCGGGTATCTCTACCGTACTTTCAACTGTATAGCCGAGTGATTGCCAGCATTTCAATAACACCATCGGGTCGCTGATCGCTTCCTCTTTGATCGTATGGAAGGCGGCGGCGAAGTCGGCAAAAGGGGCTGTTTTCTGGATTAAAGCGGTAGCCGGTACTACGACCAGCGGCAGCCTTTTTTCCTTTTGCGCATTGGCCAGTGCGGATAGTGCCCGCAGCCTTTCCAGTTCGGTCGGTGTATCCGTGACGATGCGTTCGTAGGGCAGCGCATCCGCTTCCGGCATCAGTTTAATGTCGTCGGAACCGAGCCAGATACTGATTTGTTCGTATAGTTTGCGGGACTCCTCTGCGTGCGCAGTCACCACAACGATAGGACGCTTTAATGTCTGATAAAGCGCGGCGATCACATAAGGCCGGGCTGCATCTATAACATCTGCTTTAGCTGTTTTCGACTGACGCAGTTCTGCCGCAAGTGTACCGAAAGCCGGTATTTCATTGATCAGGTTTAATAATTTAGAGAGGTTTAATATTTCCATATTATGCAATTTTAAAAACGCCGTTCAGGGCTAGCCGAGACGGACTAGCCCTTCTAAATTCATTTTAACACAAACTTATGTGATATAATGACTTCTGAAAATGTAAAAGATGTAAGTTACATAGATTCCTGCCTGCGCGGGAATGACAATGGATTTAAAAATGAGTAACAAAAAAGCTGAAAGTAAATTTATGTGCCGCCGGATTGTCGCCAAGTTCGGCACGAGCCTGCTGACTGCTGGCTCAAACCGCCTGAACATCGAACGGATGACGGATCTGGTCGACCAGATTGCCCGGCTGCATAAACAGGGCGTGGAAGTGGTGGTTGTTACTTCGGGCGCGATTGCCGCCGGACGGGAGCTGCTGGGCATCACCAAAGGGACAAAAGGCGTTGCGCTTAAGCAGGTGCTGGCCTCGGTGGGGCAGGGCAAATTAATGAATATTTACGAACGCCTTTTCGAACAGCACAATATCCCTGTCGGGCAGGCTTTGCTGACGAAATCGGTGCTGGTCGACCGCGCAGGATATCTGAATACCCGTAATACTTTACTGGCCTCGCTGGAAATGGGCGTCATTCCGATTATCAATGAGAATGATGTGGTTGCGGTGGACGAGATCAGGGAAGCCCGTTTTGGCGATAATGATAACCTTTCCGCGATGGTGGCCAATCTGATTGACGCGGACTTTTTATTTATCTTAACGGATATCAACGGCTTATATACTGCCGACCCCAACAAAGACCCATCCGCGAAAATGATCCCGCTGGTGGAAAAAATCGATGAGAAAATCGAGAGCCTGGTCTCCGGCTCCACGAGCGGACTCGGTACCGGCGGGATGGTTACCAAAATCGAAGCTGCCAGGTTAGCCACCGCTTCAGGGGTGACCGTGATAATCGCCAACGGCAGTGAAAAAGATGTACTGGTCAGAGTGGCTGCCGGTGAAGCCGTCGGCACGCGTTTTCTGCCGGTAAAAAGCAAACTGGACAGCCGGGAACGGTGGTTATTATCCGGATTAAGCACCCGCGGCAAATTGACCGTGGATGACGGCGCGGCGACGGCTTTGAAGCAGAAGAATTCCAGTTTACTTGCTGCCGGAATTATTGAAGTGGAAGGTATTTTCCAGCAAGGCGACATCGTGGATATCTGCAGCGCGAAAGGCGTCAGACTCGGCAGCGGCATCACCAATTACGCTTCCACGGAAGTACAATCGATCAAAGGCGCGCACTCCGATAATATCACCGACCTGCTTGGCTATGACTCCGGTTCGGAAGTGGTGCACCGGAATAATTTAGTGATATTGTAGAACTTGTATAAAAAAAGGCCTGTGTCTGAAGACACAGGCCTTTAGTTGACATAATAGAAAGAAGCGGGTTTATTTTTTCCAGTCCAGTTTTTTATTCTCCGGTTCTGTCTCTTCTGGTTCTTCCTCTTCTTCCGGCTGACCTTTTTCCAGTTGGGCGATCAGGTCTTTAACAGTATTATTATCGAACCACATCCCGATGCCGCTGCCAACAAAGAGCAGAATCCCGACGCCGGTCAGTAACCAGCTGGTAATATCCATATCGAAATGCTGGAAATAACGCATAATAAACGGGATCAAAACAGTGATCAGTATTCCCACGACGGCAAGCACATTATAGATCGAGTCGCTGTGCCGGGCGGATCTGATGCGCTCCTGCATGGCGACGATCCAGGCTCGTTCGCTGGTGGCTTTTGCGAGCTGAATGCCGCACTCAGGGCAGAATTTAGCCTTATCAGGCAATTTACTATTGCAAACAGGACAATTTGTCATTTTTCCCTCCTTGATGTTCCATGATATTCCATATTATCCCCATCTTATCATCTTTTCAAGAGGCATGCGCAACGACGGTAAAAACAGCATTGTAAATACCAGGTTGAACTTGCTTTCCCATCACGTTCAGTCGCGGTTAACATGATGGGGGGTGGTTGCGAGGTGCTCTTGGGCCGTAATTTGATTGTTCGCTTACAAACCAAAACTCATTACTCACAACTGGTAATCGGTAACTCCCTAATTGTCACAAATATTTCACTTTTTCACACACTGTACAATGCTATAATAAAACAAAGCATTCCGGTGGGATTGATATTATCGATTGGAGGTGAGTACAATGTTGGAAAAAATTCTGGTCTGCCT
>PMBW01000229.1 GCA_003153075.1 Dehalococcoidia bacterium
AACTATATTAATAAACTATATGTCGGCCGAGGTATTTTTAAGGCAGGGTGCCATTTTTTAAGGAGTAGAATATGGGATTGGCGACATTCAGAGGCAAACATAACGCCAATAAATCCAAAACTTACTGGTTACTTACACAGGAATATGAAAGTGGCCGTTGGCTCCGACCTTCAGAGATACATGATATTTTGGGCATTCCTCTTCGATCCTTATTAACATCTCTACCGAGGTGGTGTCGTTGGCATCGACTGTCACTCCGAAAACGGGCTGGTTATATCGAAAATAGAATAACACAGAGGGCCATCCAGTGGTTTCGAGAGTGGGCTTGGCTTAGGCCATTGTCACGATATATGGCCGAGATTCGAGAGTGGCAATAGAAACACAAATCACCTTTGTGAAGCAGTAATGAGTAAAGTTGCTTATGATGCTCGACCACCCAAGCTCTACCTCCGCCAGACAAGATGATAGGAAGGATGCCGACATACGAGGACTAACTCGGTGTTGTATTTTCTTCAGGTTTCGTGACAATGCTGACTAATTTGTTATAGTTCTTTTCAAAGGCTTCCGCATACAAAGCATTAAAGTTCTTTTTGCCTTTTTTACTGTCCACTTTGAAGTTTGCGTACTCGATGGATGCCTGACTGGCGGACATGATAATGGCAGCCTGGACTTCATTCGATAAATCGCTGATCATTTGTTCCTCCTGAATATTATTCAAAATTTTTCTTAACTAAAATAAAACAATTAAAAGTTAATTACTTTTACCTGCTCGTCAAAGATTTTCTTTAATGTATCCGTGGATTGCTCCGCGCAGAAACATTCCCAGATTTGTTTGAAATTTTTCTGGCGTTCGCGCGCGATCTCCCCCTGGAACTGATAAATCTCTCCGAGCACAAATATCAGGTCTGCATCGACGAGTTTACCCTGCCAGTCATTCAGTATCTGTTTGATCAGTTTTTGATTAAAAACAGTGTCCTGCAACTCTCCTAAACAATCCTGAATTTCTACTGTGCGGTGGATGATATCATTAAACGCGCTGCCGTAGGGAGGAGCCAGGAATTCGAAGGTATAACGTAATCTTTTCATCTGGATGCGTAAAGCGTGGAATTCATTGAGCTTAGGGTTAGCCATGGTCTTTTTACTTTGCTCGATGACGCTGTCAAATTTTTGCATGATCGCCGGCGGCGCGACTTCGCGGATCGGTTTCGCCCCCAGCGGTAACTCCGGACAATCCAAACAGGGCTCCGCGAGGAATTTTGTCATCCGCCGTTCGAAATTCTTATAACGGCGAGATTTAAGCGCTTCACTCAAGGCTTTCAAGGGTATGCGGCGCTGCTTTACCACTAGACTCTCCAGAGTTTTCCGCTTTTCTTTGGAAAAGCTTTCGATCATATCTTTATAGCCGGTGAGGTTGATAATAAAAACGTCCAGGTCCCTGACTTCCCCGAAAAGGCTGCCCAGCCATTTCAGGCGTTCTTCAAAATAGACCACGGTCGATTCGGGGAGCGCATTGTGAAACAGGATTAGCGCAGACCGCATACGTCGGGTCGACACACGCGCTTGATGCACAAATTCGGGGTCTCTATCACTGATCGCTCCGGGTAATTGCTCCTGCAGCCAGCGAAATTCGACAGCCAGGATTTTTTTCAGCGCGGCATCCAGCCGGTCGTCCAGATTTACCTTTAGATCCTCCGGCACCTTTTTGACCAGCGGTTGGACTTTTAGCTGAGCCATCGCCGTTTCCAGTTTTGTTTGGGTAGCTTTCGGATAGTTGAATTTATCAGCCAATAGCTGCGCCATAGTTTCCAGGGCGCTTTCCGGTCCTTCCATTATCTCCGCTTCCAGCTGATGCAATTGTGAGGCACGCTTTGGTTTGAACAATGCATCAGCGGAAAAACTCGATGTATCAAATGACAGTTCGAACTTGGCTCCCTCTTGTGACGTAACCATGTATCGGCGCCGGTTGGTACGGATAAGGATTTGCTCCATCAACTTGCGAGGGTATATCACTTCGTTGACCTGTTTTCTGAGCGCTTTGATGGGAATATCGGTCGGAGGGTGCGCCGGTTTCTTTAGTACGATCTCGGTTTCAGTTCTTTTAGCAATACCGTCTTCGATGGTATTGACGCTTTTCATAGTGTACATAGCGGTGTTATTAGAAAGACGGTATCTAAGAGACAATTTGTTCTTTAATAGAGCCCAATCGGTGGTATCCATGTATATATCAACGTTTTTCAATAGACTCATTTTATCGACGGTATATTTATTTGCACGCAAATAGTCAACCACCACCGCTTCCGCCTGAGTTTCGGGAATGATTAATTTCAACTCGATCTCGATTGATTTTGGAGCATCACTCATTGCAGGAATCTCCTTTTTGTCCCATCAGTAAAGTCTTTCTGTATTCCCTTTGGCAGCGATGTGTTTACCAGTGCCGAAACAACATCATTCACGTTATAATCAAAGCGAATAATGTGGGCGTGTAATCTCTTCTCCTCGACTGAAAGCAGAGCGTAGGAAGGCTGATGGTCACCGTCAACTGGTTGACCTGCCGAGCCGCAGTTAATAATCAGCATTCCGACAGCACGTTTGACGAAAGGAATGTGAGTATGGCCGCAGACCAGAATATCAGGGTTTGTATTTGCGAGCTTTGCCTTGATACCCGCGGCAGTGATACTGGGATAGACATCATCATCATTAGATAGAGGGCTGCCGTGCACAACCAGAAGGCGGCGTTTGCCAGGTAATTCTTCTATAATTGTCTCAGGTAAGCCCACGATAAATTGTTCGGCAACATTCGTGATTTGATTAGCCGTCCAGATCAGCAGTTCCCGTTTTTTCTTTTGTAGAGATACAGCCGCTGCTTCTCCTTCGCGGATAACATTCAGCACTTTAATATCGTAGTTTCCGCTAATGGTGGGAATATTATTTTCTTGCAGGTACAGGCATGCCTCACTGGGGAAAGGGCCATTGCCGGTAACATCACCGCAGCAAATTATTTTGTCTGCGCCGCGCTTTTTAGCATCGACGATGACGGCTTTTAATGCAGGGAGATTGCCGTGAATATCGGATATAAAAGCGATCAACATTGATAGACCATCGCTTTACCGGATTTTTTAATTAGTAAATCTTCTTTTCGCCGCACCCTTCTGATCTCATCCCAGCAATCGCCTTTTGTATCGAGAATAACGGTGACATTTTTGTCATCGATTTGCATTTTCAACTTTTTTATGACACTTGTGTGATTGCTGTCAAGGGCATCAGCCACACGTAATATCGCCGCCAACCACTCAACAAGATTACGTTTTTTTAAGCTTAATTCACCGAATTTGTGGTGTTTTGCGGCATTCGGCAGCCCCTTCGTATGATAACGGGCCACCAGCGCGCAGGCCAGTTTATCTTTATCTTCCAATCCGGGAATGGCCATCTCCAAAATCATGCTGCTGCTCAGTTTGTGATGTCTCTTTAAAACTGTTTTTGACCAACCGATATCGTGCAAACGGCTGGCAATTTCCAGGATTTGACGTTCGCTGGTGCCGTATTGATGCAGGGATTTAAGAGCATCGAAAACGGCCAATGCCAGATTTGTCACCTGTTCGCTGTGGCCGGGGTCGCTATCGCAGGCGACGGGAAACTTCGTTTACTTTTAACATGGCATTGGCGAAAGTTGCTGCCTGCACTATCTCTGTCTCCATAGTTGTTTTACCGTTTAAAAGCCTTTTTTGTTCCGATTTTCTTAACCAGGTCCTCGTATGGTGGAGACTTTACGCCACCGCTGCGCGCAATCGTAATCAAAGCGCTCTGGCTGCGCAGGGGTTCCTCTCCGTCCTTTACTTTTACCCGGGTATATGAACCGTCCTGTTGCATCAGACGAGCCTTGACGTTGTCATTCCGGTAGGTCATTAAAATTTCGTTGATGATACGCGATTTTAATTCGATATTTTCGATGGGATAGATAATCTCCGCGCGCTTAAAGAAATTGCGAGGCATATAGTCAGCGCTGCCGGAATAGATTTCAGGTTCGCCGCCATTATGGAAATAGTAAATGCGGGAATGTTCAAGGAAACGGTCCAGAATACTGGTGACGCGGATATTTTCGCTCATTCCGGGTACACCAGGACGGAGGCAACAGATTCCTCTTACGATCAGGTCTATGCGTACACCGGCGTTTGAGGCTTCATATAATTTGTCGATAATACCGGTATCTACCAGTGCATTTAATTTACAGATAATCCGTCCCGGCGCTTTGGGCGTCGATTTCTTGATTTCCCGGTCTATGAGCCTCAGCATAGTATCCCGGGTTGTCACGGGCGATATCATGAATTTATGAAACATCGAAGCGAGTGTTTCGGCGGTAAAAATATCTCCGCTGCACCAAGAGTTAAATCCGGTCAGAACATTAAACAATGCGGAAACATCATTACCAAACTCCGGGTCGCAAGTTAAAAGTCCCAGGTCNNGTATAGATCTTGGCGGTAGTTGTGTTGTAATTGCCGGTGGAAACATGTACATAGCGGCGCAGGTGTTTCCCTTCCATCCGTACTACCAGGGTCGCTTTGCAGTGGATCTTCCAGCGCACGAAACCATACACAACATTGACACCTGCGCGTTCCATTTGCCTGGTCCAATCGATGTTATATTGCTCATCGAACCGCGCTTTTAACTCAACCACGGCGGTGACATGCTTGCCGTTCTCGGCAGCGCGGCATAACGCACTGACGATGGGAGAATCATTCCCGATGCGGTATAGCGTCTGTTTGATCGCGAATACATCCGGATCATCAGCCGCCCGGTTCAGGAAATCCATTACGACAACGAATGAATCGTAGGGATGGTGTAACATCACATCTCCCTCACGAATGATGGCAAAAATATCATGGTTGCCGGCGAATTTCTGAGGGATGCGGGGATTAAAAGGCGGATCTTTAAATTGCGCAGGCACAGGAAGNNCCGTGTAAAGGCAGCAGATCGCAAATATTGAGCGGACCGTTTATCTCGAAGACATAATTTTCCAGGATACCCAGTTGGGATTCGAGCATCTTCAATGTCTTTTTTGGCGCATCGGGTTCGATTTCCAAACGTACCGCGATTTTATGCGAACGATCTTTGATCTCAGACTCGACGGATTTTAGTAAGTCCATAACTTCGTTTTCGTGCAAGTCGTAATCGTGATTACGCGTAACACGCAGCGCGATCGTGTTTTTAACCTGCATGCCCGGGAACAATATCTGGATGTGTTTCCGGATCAAGTCTTCGAGCAAAATAAAGTGGTGCCCTGCTTTTTCTACATTTACCGGGACAAGCCGGGGAACAATGGAAGGCACTTCGACAAATGCATGCGGTTGGGGAGCATTGGCGTTGTTGGCCTCTTTGAAGACAACCATCAAATTCAATCGCAAATTACTGAGAAACGGAAAAGGATGTCCGGCATCGACGGCAAGCGGAGTAAGAATAGGAAAGACCTGAGCTTCGAAATATTTATCGAGGCGGGCGGTTTCGCTCCCGTCAAGTTCTTCTATTTTATCAATGAAAATACCGGCTTCTCTGAGGCCCGGAATTATTTCCTTCATTATGCATTTATATTGGTCGCCGACTAGAGACCGCGTTTTATCGGCGATGTCATCTAGTTGTTGGCGGATGGTTTTTCCGCTGGAATCACGGTCGTTGATACCGGCTTCGAGGGCGCGGAAAAGACTTCCGACCCGAACCATAAAAAATTCATCCAGGTTGGAGCTGAAAATAGAAGCGAATTTTAGTTTCTCGACGATTGGAGTAAGATCGTCACGGGCTTCTTCAAGGACACGATAGTTGAACTCCAGCCATGAGAGTTCGCGATTAACGTACAGAGAACCCTCTACCAGGATGTTTTTTTCTTCTGCTGACGCAATTAATGTTTCCGGCATATTGTTAATTCTTCAATTAATACAAAATTATCCTATATTTTTATTATTTCATCCTGTTGTTAAGGTTATGTTCAGGTTTTGTTAAAGATGTATTAAATATTTCAGTCTTTTAAACTGTAACCCTTGTTCAAGGTAAAGCTTAACAGAACATTTACAATC
>PMBW01000271.1:0-2002 GCA_003153075.1 Dehalococcoidia bacterium
AATCCTTCTCGTTTATCTCCTTCTCCTTAATAGGTGGCAGCTGCCGCCGGAAGTACTTCGCTTCAGGCGAACGTAATGGCCGGATTTCACAACTTCTAACTCCATAACTCACAACTTATTACTCACACCGTGCGCTTGTGTTATAATCAAAATGAGTTCGAATAATACTTTTTTTCATTATTTTCAATGTGAATCCCCCGCGGAGAAACAAACATGACAATAGCTGTATTCGCTGCGCCTTTCGACCCCATCCATAACGGGCACCTTGATGTTGCCATCCGCGCAGCCAGGCTTTTTGATAAATTGTATATTGGAATCTACGACAATCCTTCCCGCAGCCGTTTTCTCTTCACCACCCGGGAACGGTTGGAAATGGCCCGCGATACCTTCAAAAACATCCCCAATATCGAAGTCCAGACTTTTCCCGGCATGGTCGCAGTTTATGCCCAGAGCGTCGGCGCAAAAACACTGGTGCGTGCGTTACGTATGACCTCCGATTTTGAACTGGAGTTTGAAAAAGCGCTGATGAGCAAGAGCCTTTACCCTGAGCTGGACCTGGTCTGCCTGATGACCAGTGAACAATACCAGTTCCTGTCTTCCCGCATGTTAAAAGAAGTCGCCATTATGGGCGGTGACCTCAGCAGCATGGTTCCGGACAATGTCGCCCGCGCCCTTCGTCAAAAAGTCCTCGAAAGAAAAATTGCCTAGTCTTTTCAAGTTTCCGCTCTCCATATCATGGAGAGATTGAGAAAGAGTGCATCAACTTACTTGATTGTTTAACCCCGTTCCCTCTTTGTTCAACTTCTCAAGCAACACCAGCATATCCTCGTCAGTGGGGATATCGCTCGGCAGATCCGAATAATACATGAAGCGGACTTTACCCTCTTTGTCGATCACCGCCTGCGCTGGCAAGCGCCCGCCCCTTAATAATTTAAATTCCTGATTATAAAGCTTGGCGATTTCATGTTTAGGGTCGGGGACCCCGGTGAACGGCATTTCATGTTCATGCCACCATTTTGCAAATCCGTCGGCGTCTTCCGGCCCGATCGTAATGATCTCCGCATTACTGTCCACAAATTTCTGGTAATCCTGGCGCAACTGCGCCATGTGCCGCCGGCAGTGCGGTCAGAAAAACCCGCGGTTAAACACCAGAAGGACGTTCTTTTTGCCCTTGTAATCGGCCAGGTGTATAGTTTTCCCCCCGCTGTCCGTCGCCGTGAAATCAGGGGCCGTGACGGCTTGATTATTCTCTATCATGTTATCCAACTCCACTTGCACCGATGCGAACCATCTTATTTAGGCAGTCTGCGCAAATAACGATGTGCCTGCAATGCCGCTTTTGCGCCTTCTCCGGCGGCAATGATGATCTGCTTTTCCGGCGCCGTCGTAACATCCCCCGCCGCGAAGAATCCGGCCACTTCCGTCTCGCAGTTTATGTTGATCGGCACTTCCCCCGCCGGGTTTAATTTTAATAGATCCTTGACCATATCGGAGTTCGGCACCAGCCCGATTTCAATGAATATTCCGGTAACATCCAGTTGTTTACTGCTGCCGGTCTTCATGTCTTTGATCACGATTCCTTCCACCGCGTTTTCACCGATGATCTTCTCGGTTTGGTGTTCAGTGTAAATCGTCAGGTTTTTCGCGTCGGACAGCTTATCGATCATGATCGGGTCGCCGGTTAAAGGCGTCACCGAGACCATGTCCACATGTTCCGCCGCTTTCACCACGTCCAGCACTGCTTCGAGCGCCGAATTGCCGCCGCCGATGACAGCCACTTTCTGTCCGGCAAACATCGGGCCGTCGCAGATGGAGCAGTAGGTCACGCCCCGTCCGGTCAGTTCAATTTCTCCCGCCACATTCAATCTGCGCGGACGTTTTCCGCTCGCCAGTATCACTGCTTTGCCTTGGAATATTTCGCCTTTTTCGGAAACAACCTCCAGCCCGCCTTCGATTTTCCTGATTTGCGTCACTTTTTGCCCGATCTTCTGGTCGATGGGGA
>PMBW01000271.1:2017-3960 GCA_003153075.1 Dehalococcoidia bacterium
GCCGTCATGCCCGCGGGCCCGCCGCCGACGATTATCAATTCGTACATAAAATCCCCCTTTCCTCTCACGATAAAAACAAACGACTGATCTTATCTTCCCTCAGCTGGTGAAATGTTATCATCATTATGTGATTAATGCCGTGTAATTGTTATATCATTCACTTGCAAAACATGACAAATCTATGACGTTTTCGGGTTAAATTCCAACACCCAAATTCCAAACTCCAAACAGAACTCACGACTCACGACTCATTACTTACAACTCATTACCGGTAACTCACAACATAGTCATTCTTACAGTTGAAAAAACATTTTTTTGGTGGTAACCTTCCCTGTTAGATATGGCTCTTTAAGTATAGAGGGTAATAAAATCGGGCTCTGTCTATGGAAAATGACTTGATTCATCTGGGTGAGTGTGTTCGTCGTGCTAAAAACGGAGACGTTAATAGCTACGAGCAGATCGTGAGAAGATTTCAGGCCTTTGCTTTCAGCCAGGCTTTCTCAATGCTCGGCGATAGTCATCTGGCGGAAGAAGCGGTGCAGGATGCTTTCCTGGAAGCCTATCTGAAACTCGACTCGATACGGGCACCCGAAGCTTTCGCGAGTTGGTTTCGCCGGATCTTTTTTACCACCTGCAACCGCATAACCCGGCGAATATCAGTAAAAACCCTGTCGTTGGAAAAAGTCGAGAGCGAAGCTGAAGCTGTGGCAGACCCCGATGAGAGTCCGGCCGAAAAGCTTGAACGGGAGGAACGCGAGCAGGCAGTGCGCCTGGCCGTCCAGAATCTGCCGGATAACCTGAGAACGGTCACCGCGTTATATTATATCGGAGGGATAGGACAAAAGGGTATCGCGGAATACCTTGCGCTCCCGCAGACAACCGTGAAAAAGCGTCTGTTCGATGCACGTAAAAAACTTAAGGTGGAAATTACAAACATGGCAAAGAAGATAGCTAATAGCAAAATGCCGGCGGAACAGGTTTCCGCCAAAGTCATCGCTGAGTTGGTGCGCAGACCGCAACCGCTGCTAATCGGCAACCATCCCATGCGACAGATAATAGAACAGATAAAAAAGGCCTTGCCTGAGTACGAGATGATTGCCAGCAGCGAGGTGGAGGAGAAGTCAATATACCCGTCTATACAAAAAGCTTTCTTTTCCCCGCGAAATATCTATCATCTGGACGCTACGCATGTGTTAAGGTCACAAACGACAGGGGCTACGTTGAGGGCGATTAACGGGCGGAAACCTCCTGTAAAATTACTAACGGCCGGCCGCGTCTTCCGAATGGAAAAAGAAGATGAGAAACACCTGAAAGTGTATCATCAGTTGGACGGTATTTGTGTGGCGGCTGGAGCATCGCAATCTGATCTTGAGGAGACGGTCAAAAAATTGATTTCAATAGTGCTGGGTGAGGCTGATGTTCGATTCCGCGTAGAACATTGGGGCTTTCTAGACGGCGAAGCGGGCGTGGAAGTCAAGGCGAACGATAAGTGGATTTCCGTTGCCGGGTGCGGGATGCTGAAAGCGGAGATGCTTAAGGAAGCCGGCTACAATACAGACGTAGTAAGTGGATATGCGTTCGGGCTAGGACTTGAGAGACTGGCAAAGCTCAAACTGGGGCTGAAGAGTGTGCAGGAGTTATGGCGCCCGCCGTACGTACGGCTAGTGCCGTAATGGGCATCTTTGTTCTGCATTTAACAAAATGAGTTTTTGTGACATTTTTACTATTTTCTCAGATAGAGAAACTCCTGAGGATATTTAGCGAAGGCATTTCTTGTGACGCTGTAGGACTTTACAATCTTATGTACTCGGTTTATCATGGAGTCAATTATTCTAAATGCCCTGAAGGTTTAATAAGATGACAAGATGTGATAGTCACCGAATAAAATGCCCACTCTGTGGTAACAAGATTACAGTTATTTTATATGACAGTATTAATGCTAC
>PMBW01000097.1 GCA_003153075.1 Dehalococcoidia bacterium
GAGCCGTACCCGGTCATGTTAACTTCAAGGTCCATGAAGGCCTGGGGGTTCCCGTATGAGGAGTGGCCGCAAGAACTGAAAGCTGAATACGCCTATAACCCGGTTGCGGCCAGGCAGATGCTGGCGGAAGCAGGCTACCCCAACGGCTTCAAGACCAATGTTGTGACAGATAAACCTAAAAGCATGGACTTGCTGCAGGTAGTTAAGTCCTACTTTGCCGCGATCGGTATCGATATGGAGATACGGATGATGGACACAACCACATTTGTTGATTTTGTGACGCATGGTAAAAAACATGACCAGCTGGTACATTGCCCTCCGGGACCGCTCGGCCATACTGCTTCACCGTTCCTGGAACTCACCCGTTTTCGCAGTGGACAAAATAATTGGGCGATGGTTGACGACCCTGTTTATAACGGATTACTGGATAAGGCTGTGGCNNACCGGCGGCCCCGGCATGTTGAGTTTCTACCTGGGGCGGTTCTGGATAGACCAGAAACTGAAGAAGTCCATGGGTCATTAGCATGAACACTATGCACCGGTCCATAAATTTTAAAAAATAGACTGTGGGGAGTTCGTTGCAAGGAAAGATTGAGTTGCAATGTCCCTGAGCGAAGTGGAAGGGAGAGTGGATGCTGTGTTTTCACCATTGTTGGAAAACAAAAAGTGCGGTATGTGTTTTGATAGCGGTCATAGTATTTGGGTGTTTTTAAAATTGCCTTTTAGTCCGTTTCTGAATTATTTTTCCAACCCGAAATGCATATTTCTACAATTTATCAGCCAGTGATGGCTATGATAAAGTTGTACTGTCGTACTTTAATTTTTTACGGAGGAATGATCATATGGCAAAAATAGTACTGCTCGGCGCGGGAAGCCACACTTTCTCGCGGAATCTCATCACAGACGTCGTATCTTATCCGGAATTACGGGATTGTACGATCTCCCTGATGGATATTCAAAAAGAACCGCTGGATCTCATTGCGGCTTTTGCGAAAAGACTGGTAAAACAACACGGCTTTAACAATAAAATCGAAGCTACCACAGACCGCCGAAAAGCCCTGGACGGCGCAGACTATGTTATTTGCACCATCCAGCTTGGCGGCGTCAAGCAGGAAGGTAGAGACATTGCAGCTAAATACGGTTTGGCTGACGGCTGGTCCGGCCCTGCATCCGGCCTCGCCAATGGGTTGAGCCAGATACCGGTGATCATGGACATTTGCCGGGATATGGAAGAAGTGTGCCCTAATGCCTGGCTGCTGGAGTATGCAAATCCCTTATCCACAATTTGCTGGGCGATCAATGACTACACCAAGGTCAAGAATGTCGGTTTATGCCACAGCGTGCCGCATACTGCCGCGCAGCTTGCCAAATACATCGGCAAGCCCATCGAAGAGTGTTCGTACTGGGTGGCCGGTATCAATCATCTGGCCTGGTTCCTGGAATTCAAATGGAACGGGAAAGACGCGTATCCGCTGCTCCGCAAGAAGTTCGAAGACCCCAAAGTTTATTCGGCGGACGATGCGCATTGGGCCGGGGCGGATATCGTGCGGGCGGAAGTCCTCGATACCTTCGGTTATTTTCTCACCGAGGCCAGTTTTATTAATGCCTATTATATGCCGTATTTCCGCAAGAGCAGCCGTCCGGATATTATGGAAAAATACAAGCTGGAAACGGATAACCACCCTGAACGGCACCCCAAGCGCGAAGAAGCCATGAAGGATATGCGTGAGAAAGAAGATAAAAAATTCAGGGATGAGATCGAAAGCGGTGTGGAATTCCCGCTCAACCCCAGCCGTGAGTACGGCGCGAAAATTATCCATGCCATGGAATCCGGCATTCCGGCGCGGATCAACGGCAACGTCAGAAACACCGGCCTGATCACCAATCTGCTAGAAGGGTCTGTTGTCGAAGTGCCGTGTTTTGTCGACCGTGAAGGCATTCACCCCTGCTATGTCGGCGCGCTGCCGAATCAACTCGCAGCTTTGAATCAGGCGAATATCTATGCGCAGGAAATGGTAATGCGCGGTATCATGGAGAAAGACAAAAACAAGATCTTCCAGGGNNATGGTCGACGAAATTTTCGCCGCGGAAAAAGACAACATGAAAGGCTACAAATAGCGGTTAGTTATCCGCTGGTAAAAGGAATTGTGATAAATAGTTTTTAAACAAGAATGCGATATTCAAGAGGGAGGGCTACAGCCCTCCATCTTGTTTTCGCCAGCTTAACAGGCCAAGGCTTTAATTTTTGTATTCAGCAAGAATTGATTCAGGATTATTCCGGTAATTATTAACCCGAAATTTTTGTCTTGATTATTCACCAGTAATTACGTAACATTGGTTTCAATCAACGAAAATAGTATTATTAAAATCCATGTGACAAATTAGACAAATATGAACAAATAAAGCGGATCGGTAATGAAAAAACAATTTACAGCTGCACGTCTCCCCGGAATCGAAAATGAAATTTTGCCCGACAATACCGGTCAGCAGCAAGTTATCGATCTTGGCGGTGAATGGACCCTCCAACAAGTCGGCAGGCAGGAAACAATCAAAGCCAATGTGCCCGGTTGCGTGCACACCGATCTGCTGGCCGCGGGCAAAATCCAGGATCCCTATTACCGCGATAATGAAGACTTGCTCCAATGGATCGGCGAGGTAGACTGGATTTACCGCCGGACATTTGATGTTCCCGCAGATTTTCTACAGCGCGAGCAGATTTTTCTTTGTTGTGAAGGACTCGATACACTGGCGACCATTAAAATCAACTCCCGGCAAATCGCCAAAACCGATAATATGTTTCGCGTCTGGGATTTAAATGTAAAAAAATTCCTGAAAGAAGGCGAAAATACTATCGAAATCCGTTTCAACACTACTATTTCCTATATCAAAAAGCGGGAATCGGAGCGCCATATTCCTCTACGTATACCGCCCCACGGCGTGAATGGCGCCAACTGGCTACGTAAAGAGCAGTGTAACTACGGCTGGGATTGGGGGCCGTGTTTATTAACCTGCGGTATTTGGCGGCCGATTGAACTAATCGCCGGCAAGATCACCTGCTTCAATGATGTATATATCAAACAAAAACATAACAAAGACGGCAGCGTCAATATCGATGTCATTGCCCAAGCGACCATAACCGGGAAAATAAAAGCTAACGTAAATGTTGATGTCTCCCGCGGTGAATTTAAGATCGGCGAAGATAATGCGCCAATTACAAACGGTACGGCCCATCTTGCCTTTACTGTTAACAATCCCGAACTCTGGTGGCCGAATGATATGGGCAGCCAGCCGTTATATACCGTGACTATTAAGCTGTTGGACGGGGACGGTGCCGTACTCGAGAAAAAAGTAAAACGGATCGGTCTCCGCACTCTCCATTTGCAGCGTAAAGCAGACAAATGGGGCGAGTCATTCCAGTTTGTTGTGAATGGCGTCCCGTTCTTTGCCAAGGGCGCTTGCTGGATCCCCGCCGATACCTTTGCGCCGCACCTGACCAAAGAGGATTATATTGATCTGATCCGCAGTTCCGCCGCGGCACATATGAACATGCTGCGCGTCTGGGGTGGCGGTTTCTACGAGGCGGATATCTTTTATGATCTGTGTGATGAACTGGGTATCTGTGTCTGGCAGGATTTTATGTTCGCCTGCGCAACTTATCCCACTTTTGACAAACAATTCATGGATAATTGCCAGGCTGAAGCGGTGGACAATATCCGCCGCCTGCGCCATCATCCCAGCCTGGCGCTCTGGTGCGGTAATAATGAATTGGAACAGGGCTGGGTGGGAGATCAGTGGAATGAAAGGCAGATGAGTTGGGCAGACTATTCGAAGGTTTTTGACAGGCTTTTGCCCGCGCTGGTGCAGGAACTTGACCCGCAGCGCGATTACTGGCCGGGGAGCCCGCATACACCGCACGGCGACCGTAACGATTTTAATAATCCGTACTGCGGCGACGCTCATCTCTGGGATGTCTGGCACGGCAAACAGCCCTTCGAATGGTACCGCACGGCGCAGCACCGCTTTTGCAGTGAATTCGGCTTCCAATCCTTCCCTGAACCGAAAACCGTTTACGGTTATACCGCACCGCAGGACAGAAATATAACCAGCTACGTGATGGAGCACCACCAGCGCAGCG
>PMBW01000208.1:0-2135 GCA_003153075.1 Dehalococcoidia bacterium
TCCCTTTGTATCTGAGGTTGTCCGACAATAGCCCTGAAAACGAAAATTGAGGCGAAAAGTACAGCTCTGAAAAGTAAATCCCCCCTATATCCCCCTTTCGCGAAAGGAGGGAATTGGGCTTAATTTGGCAACCCAAAGATTTCCAGCCTCAGGGAATAACGGGAAGGACAATCGGGGGGAGGAGTTACGAGTTATGAGTTTCCAGTTGTGAGAAGAGTGGAACTGAATACTTCTCTATTTTACCGTGGGGAACTGGAAAGCGATGGGCTCAGTATGACAAGTTATGAGTGGTGAGTTACCAGAATGTTGAAATAATCCCGGTGCAAGCGTGTTGAAGTGAGACTGCCGCGTCCTTACAGTCCTCGCAGTGGGAAGGGAAAATGCGGGGAAATCACTCTGTATCCCTGGCTGTCGTGACTTATACGATTCACAGGCAGGGACGCCTGTGCTACTACTTGACAATTTGTTACTTTACGCCGAATTTTTTGGCGGTTTTACGGAAGCCTTCAAGCGAGCCTGCCAGTGTGCGGTCGTCGATGCAATAGGAGATGCGGAAATGCCCCGGGCCGCCGAAGCCGACACCGGGCACGGCGAGCACCATTTCTTCCTGTAACGCGCGCACAAAAGCGACATCATCAGGGATCAGCGATTTGGGGAACAGGTAAAACGCGCCCTGCGGTTTTACGCACGAATAGCCCATATCGACCAGGTTCTGATAGAGAAAATCACGCTTTTTCTGATAATCCTCGATCGAGACCGTAACATCCTGCAGATAGCGGACGATATGCTGCATCATCGCCGGGGCATTGACGAACCCCAGAGTGCGGTTACAGTAAATGAAGCCGTCCACCAGTTCCTGTTTTTGGGGGCATTCGGGATGAATGGCAATGTAGCCGATACGTTCGCCGGGCAGGGCCAGGTCTTTAGAGTGTGAGGTAGCAATAATCGCCCGTTGGTGAAAAAGTAAAGGCGACGGGTATTTCAAACCGTCATAAATGAGCTTGCGGTAGGGCTCATCGCTGATGAGGTAAATTTCAGTGCCGTATTGATTTTCCTTCTTGCGCAAAAGCTGACAGATATCGTGCATCATTTTATCACTGTAAACAACGCCGGTGGGATTATGCGGTGAATTGATAATAATGGCCCTGGTGTGCCTGGTGATGGCCGTTTCCAATGCGGCTAATCTAGGCATAAAATGCTCATCAGTCAAGACGATTTTAGCGACCCCGCCGTGGTTATCGATATAGTTCAGATACTCTACAAAATAAGGCGCAAAGAGGATCACTTCATCGGCGCGATTAAGGATGGTTTTGAGGACGACATTAATAGCACCGGCCGCGCCGCAGGTCATCACTATATCATTCGCGCCCAATTTCAAGCCCGTTTCTTTGGACAACTGCACGGCGACAGCGGCCCTGGTTTCCAGGTAGCCGGCATTTTCCATGTAGCGGTGCAAACCCGGCGTGCTGCTGTTGGCCAGTTTTTTTAATTCAACAAAAAAGGCTACGGGCGGCTCAACAATGGGGTTGCCCAATGTCAGGTCAAAGACTTTATCGGCGCCGTAGCGCTGTTTCATGATATTGCCTTCATCGAACATTTTGCGGATCCAGGAACCGGTTTCCATGCCCTTGCGGATTTTATCAGACATGAACATTTTGAATTTCCTTCCTGCCTGTGTTAAAAGCATTGTAATTGAGTTTGAGGAGCTTTTCCGGCAGATGTTTTGCGATTGCGGCTTGCCATTCCTGTTGACTGAACGGCAGAAAAACGGAGAGACAACCGAGCATATAGATATTCAATGCCCGGGCATTGCCCAGTTCGATGGCTTTGCGGGTGCCTTCCACCAGATAAATACGGTCGGTGTATTGTTTAAGCGCTTTGGTTACTTCGGCGTCGGTGGGGTATTTTTCCGCGCCGAGATTGACGGATAGGGGCGGTACCGCATGATTGTTAATAATCACGATGGCGCCGGGCTTCAGATAGCTAGTCCAGCGGATACCTTCCAGTTTCTCAAAGGCAAGCAAGATGTCCACATCGCCTTCTTTGATCAAGGGAGAATAAACTTTTTCGGCCAGACGGATGTGGCTGACCACACTGCCGCCGCGCTGAGCCATACCGAGCGTATCGGTTTTCTT